>JALVRY010000054.1:18510-20082 GCA_027024625.1 Thiotrichaceae bacterium | reverse complement strand
TTATTGATGTGGTTAAACAAGTGATCCAAGAAAATATTAAAACCTCAATTTATAAGTAAAATACTAATACTATGTTATATTTTTAAAACTTAAAAAAATAGTATGAAACAAATCATCCAAAACATGGGTTCAGGTGAAACAAGCCTAGCTAAAGTATCTACACCATCCTACTTTAGCGGTATTCTTGTTCAATCAACCAATAGCCTTAATTTTTATAGGCACGGAAAGAATGCTTGTTGAGTTTGGCAAAGCCAGTATGACTCAAAAAGCACGCCAACAACCTGATAAGGTTAAAATGGTACTTGAAAAAATTGCTACAGATGGTTTAGCAACCACGGTGGACGCAGTAAAAAGCAAACTCGATCAACCATTGCCATTAGGTTACTGCAACATAGGAAGGGTCTTGGAAGTTGGCTCAATGGTTATTGAATTTAAGGAAGGCGATAGAGTCATAACAAATGACCCTCATGCTTCTGTTGTTTCTGTATTACGTAACCTTGCAGCAAAGATACCTGATAAAATTAGTGACGAAGAAGCCGCCTTTACCGTACTAGCTTCGATTGCTCTACAAGGTTTCAGCCTTGCTGAGCCTACCTTAGGAGAAGCAGTTGTAGTGACGGGCTTAGGTCTAATCGGCTTATTGACGTTTCAGTTGTTAAAAGCGCAAGGCTGTAGAGTTTTAGGTATTGATTTTGACGAGGATGAACTAGTGCTTGCCAGAGAGTTCAGGGCAGAAACAGTTTCTTTTTCAAAAGGTCCCCTATGTCAGGATAGTCGGTTCTTTAATTTCAAATATTCCTTACTATGCTAAATAAAATATACCTATCATTACCTTCGTGCCTCCAATCATTATCATTAACACTGTTCGCATTTTTTAATGATAGACGACGATATGGTGGTGATTATAGACAAATATTAAAAGAAACAATCACTAGAAAAGAATGGTCGAAAGAAAAAATTATTAGTTACCAAAAATACATGCTATCAAGTCATTTCCATGCTGCATTAAACTCAGTATATTGGAAAAAAATATTTAATAAATATGATGTTAATGTTGATGGAGACCCACTGATAGAACTTAATAAATTGCCTATTCTCACCAAGGATACTGTTAAGAAAAATATAAATGATATTTTAATTAAAAACGGTGATAAATTATATAGCTGTCATACGAGTGGTAGCACAGGGTCTGGTCTATTCTTTTGGGAGTCACGGAAATCAGAGGCTATCAGATGGGCAACTTGGTGGAGATATAGAAAGTTAAATGGCATAAAAGAAAGTATGTGGTGTGGGTTATTTGGTGGTAGAAGTATAATACCTCCTCATAAATCATCTCGCCCATTTAGTCGTATAAACTATTCAAGTAAGCAGGTTATCTTTAGTTGTTACCATCTGTCGAATACGACTATTTATGAGTACATAAAAGAGTTAGAAAAACACCAGCTTAGCTGGCTACATGGCTACCCATCCTTTTTGTCTGAGGTAGCGAGCCTTGCAATGAAGAACGATCTTACGCTTAAATTTAGGCCCACAGTAATTACACTTGGTGCTGAAAATCTTTCAAGTATGCAG
>JALVRY010000054.1:8360-18500 GCA_027024625.1 Thiotrichaceae bacterium | reverse complement strand
ATGAATAATGACCAAACAAAATCATTGGTACTAACTTTACTAATCCTAATTTTCCTCTATTTAGGTATGATACTAGTGATCTTGCCACAGGCATTGATGAGAGTATTTTTCCGCGAGGTGTCGCTAATGTTGATGGACGCTCAGAGGATGTTATCATGCTGAAAAGTGGGCGAAAGATAGGTCGCTTAGATCATATTTTTAAAGATGCAGTTTTTGTAGATGAAGCTCAAATTTATCAACCTGATATATCAAACTTAATTGTACGAATAATCAAGAACAAAGACTGGAATCCTGACTCAGAACTATTTTTATATCGAGAGTTTCAGTCTCGCCTTGGTCATGAAATAGATATTAAATTTGAATACCCAAAATCTATAGAACGAACCAAGTCAGGAAAACTAAAATTTGTAATTTCGGAAATAATATGAAACAAATCCTACAAA
Organism: Thiotrichaceae bacterium; assembly: GCA_027024625.1. GTDB lineage: Bacteria > Pseudomonadota > Gammaproteobacteria > Thiotrichales > Thiotrichaceae > S015-18. The sequence goes on along the minus strand of JALVRY010000054.1, from coordinate 18,057 downwards.
ACATGGGCTCTGGCGAAACAAGCCTAGCTACAGTGCCAACACCATCTTGCCCTAATGCTGGAATTCTTGTGCAATCAACAAATAGCCTTATTTCTATTGGCACTGAAAGAATGCTGGTTGAGTTTGGCAAAGCCAGTATGATTCAAAAAGCACGTCAACAACCTGATAAAGTTAAAATGGTTCTTGAAAAAGTAACTACAGATGGTTTAGCTACCACAGTAGATGGAGTAAGAAGCGAGTTGGATCAGTCATTGCCGTGAGGTTACTGCAACGTAGGAAGAGTCTTGGAAGTTGGCTCAACAGTTACCGAGTTTAAGGAAGGCGATAGAGTCGTAACAAATGGCCCTCATGCCTCTGTTATTTCTGTATCACGTAATCTATCGGCAAAAATACCTGATGAAATTAGTGATGAAGAGGCTGCTTTTACCGTACTAGCTTCGATTGGTCTACAAGGTATTCGCCTTGCTGAGCCTACTTTGGGTGAAGCGGTTGTAGTCACGGGCTTAGGGCTAATCGGCTTGTTGACGGTTCAGTTGTTAAAAGCACAAGGCTGTAGAGTGTTAGGTATTGATTTTGATGAAGAGAAACTAGCGCTTGCTAGAGAATTCGGGGCAGAAACAGTTTCATTATCAAAAGGTGAAGACCCTGTTGAAGCGGGCATGGCTTTCTCTCGTGGTCGTGGTGTCGATGCGGTTCTGATTACTGCATCGACCAAATCATCAGATCCTGTTAGTCAAGCAGCTCGTATGTCTCGCAAACGTGGCCGTATTATTTTGGTTGGCGTTACAGGCTTAGAGCTAAGTAGAGCAGATTTTTTTGAGAAAGAGCTTATTTTTCAAGTCTCATGTTCTTATGGACCTGGTCGTTACGACAGTAACTATGAGGATAAAGGGCAGGACTACCCTGTGGGTTATGTCCGTTGGACCGAGCAAAGAAACTTTGAAGCTATTTTAGATATGATGTCTGATGGAAAATTAGACGTAAAACGATTAATTACACATCGTTTTAATTTCGATGATGCTTTAACCGCCTATAAAACATTAAGCGATGATAAATCAACCTTAGGGATTATTCTTCAATATCCTGATGCAACAAAAGAAGCGCTTTCTGAAAAAACGGTTACGCTTAAAGAGGGAATGACTTTTGACCCTGCTAAACCCATCTGTGGTTTTGTTGGTGCAGGTAATTATGCTTCTCGTATTTTAATCCCTGCTTATAAAAAAGCAGGAGCACAATTACATACCGTTCTTTCCAGGGGCGGTGTTAGTGCAACTCATCATGGCAAGAAAAATGATTTTCATAAAGCCACAACCGATCCAAAAGAAGTGTTAGAAAATGATGAGATAAATACTATAGCCGTCGTTACTCAACACAATACACATGCTGAATATGTGATAGAAGCTCTTAAAAATGGCAAAAACGTATTTGTTGAAAAGCCCTTAGCGTTAAATATGGAAGATTTAGATACTATTGAAAAAGTCTACCGTGAACATGCCGAACCTGTAGGCGCACGTTTAATGGTTGGTTTTAATCGTCGTTTTTCGCCACAAATCATAAAAATGAAAGAATTGCTTGAACCTGTAAAGCAACCAAAGTCCTTTATTTTAACTATGAATGCAGGTGCTATACCTGCCGATACATGGGTGCAAGACATTGAGCTAGGTGGTGGGCGTATTATTGGTGAAGCCTGTCATTATGTTGATTTAATGCGTTACCTAGCGGGTTCTAAAATTGTATCTGTTCAAGCAAGACGTATGGGTGATACACCAACCGTTGAAGTTACTGAAGATAAAGCCTCCATTATTCTTGGTTTTGAAGATGGTTCTTTTGGTGTAATTAACTATTTTGCTAATGGTGGAAAAGCATTCCCTAAAGAGCGTATTGAAGTTTTTGCTGGTGATGCGGTTTTACAGCTCGATAATTTTAGAAAGCTAAAAGGTTTTGGCTGGAATAGTTTTAAGAAAATGAACCTTATGAAGCAAGATAAGGGGCAAGATGCTTGTGCCGCTGTTTTTATTGATGCCATACGCGATGGAAAGCCTGCCCCAATACCTTTTGACGAAGTAATGGAAAGCTCAAGAGTGAGTATCGAAATAGCCGATCAGCTACGTTCACAGAAGTAATAGCCAGCAACTTCATCTACACATGAATTATATAAAGTTGTTTTATTTACAATATGAAAGATAAGCTATTTACATGGTATCGACTTGGCTTTAAAAATATTGTTATTGTCGTCTCATATCGTATTTTGAAAAAACTAGGGTATTATAAACAGGTACTACCCATTATTGTCTTGGGTAACAAACCCATTTTTTCAGAATCAGTAGCAACTCCCAATAAACCAAATAAAATTAAAGTAGACTATTTTTCATTTCATTCTATTGCTGTCGATTCTCCCCCTAATTGGTTCGATAACCCTTGGAATAAATTGCACAAAAGTGCTAAAAACAGGGGGGATGGACTTAATCAAATAACAGAAACCAAGCTTACAGATACTCATTGGTCAGATATTCCTGATTTCATTCCAGAACTAGGTGATATTAAACTAGTTTGGGAGTTATCACGCTTTGATTGGTTACCCAAAATGGCATGGTCATACAAACAAGGTGATCAGAAAGCATTACCCTTACTAGAACTATGGCTTCGTGATTGGGCAAAAAAGAATCCAGTAAATAGTGGAATTAACTGGAAATGTGGACAAGAAGCCTCACTGCGTTGCCTTAATCTTTTAGCATCATCATTAATGATTGATAATAATTTTCATAAGCCAAATGAAGGGGTTTTATCCTTATTAGAAGCTCACGCCTCTAGAGTTATGCCCACATTACACTATGCCATGGCACAAGATAATAATCATGGCACAAGTGAGGCTGCAGCATTATTTATAGTGGGCGACTATCTCATTAAGCATGGCAATACTAAGCAAAAAAAAATGGCTATTAAATGGTCAAAAAAAGGTCGGTTTTGGCTTGAGAATAGAGTAATAAAACTTGTAATGGATGATGGTAGTTTTTCTCAACACTCTATTACTTATCATCGCTTATTTTTAGATAGTCTAGCATTTGTTGAGTTATACCGAGAACATTTTAATCTTAAAGAGTTTAGTATTGCTTATTATAAAAAAATGAAACTGGCTTCTAAATGGCTTTATTTAATGACGGATAAAGATAATAAAAATGCACCTAACTTAGGTGCTAATGATGGCGCTTATCTTTTTAATTTTGATAATAGTTCCTATAGAGATTTTAGACCAAGTGTTCAACTTAGTTCGGTTGTATTTTTAAAAGAAAACCCTAGAGATGATTCCGTACGACATCCCTTGTTAACACTTTTTAATATTGATACAAATAAATTCCCTCCATCTTCTCATAAACCATCTACTTCATTATTTAAAAATGGCGGATATGCTATTCTAAGAAAAGATCGAGGCTTTGCAATGATGCGACTCCCTGTTTATAAATTTCGCCCTAGTCATGCTGATGCGCATCATATTGACATTTGGCATAAAGGGGTAAATGTTATTAGAGATGGGGGAACTTATAGTTATAATACCGATGATAATTTGTTGACCTATTTTTCAGGCACACAATCTCATAGCACGATTCAATTTGATGATAGAGATCAAATGCCACGCTTAGGACGCTTCTTATTTGGTAACTGGCTAAAACCTAGTAAGCTAAATATTAGTAATAACAGTAAAGGTCATATATCTTCAGCTTACAAAGACTCAATGGGTGTTAATCACGAACGATCATTACTAAACACACAAGCTGGATGGAAAGTTATAGATAAATTTGAAGGCTTTTCATCACATGCTACTTTACGGTGGAGGCTATCAACTGAAAGCTGGACTTTAAAAGGCAATAGGCTGACAAGTGATAGTTTTGATATTGAAATTAAATCAAACTTGAAACTGTCACTAAAATTATTAGAAGCAAAAGAATCACTTTATTACATGAATAAAACAATGATTCCTATTCTAGAAGTAACTTGCAAAGAATTTGGATCAATAGAATCCATATTTACTTTACACTAACGAAACTTATTTATGAAAGTCCTTTATTTCCATCAGCATTTTTCCACACCACAAGGTGCGGCAGGCACACGTTCCTACGAAATGTCTCGTGCATTAATAAAAGCTGGGCATGAAGTAACCCTTGTTTGTGGTAGTTATGGTGGTGGTGATACTGGATTAACTGACTCTTATTACAAAGGGGGTCGTAAAGGTACAGTTGATGGAATCCATATTATAGAATTTGAGCTTCCCTATTCTAATACAGACAGCTTTTTAAAGCGCACGAGTGTCTTTTTGAAGTTTGCATTAAAAAGCATCAAGGTTGCACTAACTAGAGAATATGATCTTGTATTTGCCACATCAACACCCTTAACTGCTGGCATACCAGGGATATTTGCTCGTTGGCTACGTGGCAAACGCTTTGTCTTTGAAGTGCGAGACCTTTGGCCGGAACTCCCTCGTGAAATGGGGGTTATAAAAAATCCTATTATTTTATGGATGATGGGCATACTTGAATGGGCTTCATATCGCTCGGCTCATGCTTGTATTGGTTTGTCACCTGGAATTGTTAAAGGAATTAAGAAACGTGGTGTTAAAAATAGCAAAATTACCATGATTCCTAATGGCTGTGACCTTGAACTATTTACAGATAATAATATTAAACCCAAACGACCTGAAGGAGTTGAGGACTCGGATCTATTAGCTGTCTTCACAGGAACTCATGGTCTTGCTAATGGTGTCGGTGCTGCACTTGATGCGGCGGCAGAATTATTAAAACGAGGCAGAACCGATATAAAATTTTGCTTTATTGGTCAAGGCAAAGAAAAACCTCAGCTAGTTAAACGAGCAAATAATGAGGGGTTAACTAACTGTATCTTTCTTGATCCAGTTCCAAAAACAGAACTGGTTGCCTATTTAAAAGGTGCTGATATTGGTTTACAAATGCTTAGGAATGTTCCAGTTTTTTATTATGGAACATCACCCAATAAGTTTTTTGATTATATTGCCGTTGGCTTACCTGTTTTAAATAACTACCCTGGTTGGTTAGCAAATATGATTAATGAAAACAGAAATGGTTTCCCAGTTCCTCCTGATAATAAGATTAGCTTCGCCAATGCATTAGAGTATGCTGCGGTTAATCGAAGTGAGTTACTTGGCATGGGAGAAAAGAGTCAAAAGTTAGCTAATCAATTTGACCGGAAAAAACTTTCTAATGATTTTGTGGTATGGATTGAGGAAACACAGAAATGAAACGGATATTTGATATTATAATATCCATATCAGTGTTAATTTTGTTTTCGCCGATATTAGCGATTACGGCACTATTAATATATCTTAAACTTGGTAATCCTGTTTTATTTAAACAAACACGACCTAGACTATATGGTAAACCTTTTACTATCTTTAAATTTAGAACAATGAGAAACGCTTTAGATAAATCCGGCAACCCACTGCCAGATAGCGAGAGACTTACCTCTTTTGGCAAAACATTACGTTCCACCAGCCTTGATGAGTTACCTGCTTTATGGAATGTATTAAAAGGAGATATGAGCTTGGTCGGACCCAGGCCTTTGCTGGTAGAATATCTTCCCTTGTATTCCAAAGAGCAAGCTCGTCGCCATGAAGTTCGACCAGGTATAACCGGCTGGGCGCAAGTTAATGGTCGCAATGCTATTAGCTGGGAAGATAAATTCAAACTGGATGTCTGGTATGTTGATAATCAGTCATTTTGGCTGGATTTGAAAATATTATTACTAACCGTAAAGAAGGTGTTTATTCGTGAAGGCATTAGTGCGGAAGGCGAAGCTACCATGCCTTTTTTTACTGGATCAGATAAATCCTCACAAGAGATTAAATGAATGCTTAAAGTTAATATTTTATTTACCGCTGTAGGACGCAGGGTTTCTTTAATTAAGCATTTTCAGAAGGCTTTATCCGAGCTTGACCTTGAGGGTGAAATTTTTGCTGCTGATGCTGGCTTATCCGCACCCGCTTCATTTGTAACTGAAAATTTCCATTTAATTCCCAGAGTATCTGATACTGATTATATTTCTTCTCTACTTAAACTTTGCGAAGAAAAAGAAATTGATTTATTGGTTTCGCTAATCGACACAGACTTAGTATTGTTATCGCAACATAGGAACGAATTTGAGGAATTAGGAACCCGTTTACTCGTTTCGGATGAAGCAACAAATACCATATGCTTTGATAAGAATAGTACTTATCAATTTTTTTGTGAAAATAATATCCCAACGCCAAAAGTATATTCCAACAATGAAATAGAACATCTGGATTCTGCGGCATTTCCATTATTACTAAAGCCTTGGGATGGAAGCTGTAGTTTGGGTGTCCACAAGATTTACAACCATAATGAATTAGATTTTTTCATGGATTATGTCAACAATGCCATGCTTCAAGAGTACATAGAAGGCGATGAATACACCTGTGATGTATATGTCGATTTCTCTGGCAAAGTTCGCTGTGTTGTACCTCGCAAACGATTAGAAACCAGAGGAGGAGAGGTAAGCAAGGGGTTAACAACACGCAACCACGCTATTATTCAAGCAGTAACTGATGTTGTTAATAAACTACCAAATGCTATTGGATGCATTACCGTTCAATGCTTTCTAAAGGAATCTGGTGAAATTAAATTTATTGAGATCAACCCACGCTTTGGTGGAGGAATTCCACTCTCACTACATGCTGGTGCAAATTTTCCAAAGTGGATTTATCAAGAAATTGCAGAGATTCCTTGTGAAGCGAGTATGGATTGTTGGAAAGATGACCTAGCCATGCTCCGTTTCGATGATGAAATTATTGTTTCAGGGGATAAAATTCGGTGAGAACATGCATTGTTTTTGATCTTGATGATACGCTTTATTCAGAGCATCAGTATGTATTAAGTGGTTTTAGTGCAGTTGATCATTTTTTAAGTGAGCAACATACTATCAATGGTTTTTTAAAAAAAGCGAACCAACTTTTTACCTCAGGTGAAAGAGGAAGAATTTTTAACCAGTCACTTGAAGCTCTTGGGGTAACATTTACGGATAATTTTGTTACTCAACTTGTTGATGTATACCGTCAGCACAAGCCCGAAATTGAGTTATTTAAAGATGCAAAATGGGCATTAAACTATTATTCAAGTAAAATGAAAGTCGGCATGATTACTGATGGTTATCTAGATACTCAAAAAAACAAAATAGAATCTCTTGGCATTTCTGGAAAATTTGACGCTATTGTTATCTCGGATGCTTTTGGTCGAGAATATTGGAAACCCCATGAAAAACCCTATCTCGCAATACAATCACAGATAGGGGTGCTAGCAGAAGATTGTATCTATGTAGGTGATAATGTAAAAAAAGATTTTATCACCGCAAAACGTTTGGGGTGGCAAACTATCTGCGTTAAAAGGGATGCTGGTGAGTATCAAGATATTGTAATTTCTGAAGAGTATTTAGCAGATACAACCATTACCTCCTTAAAACAATTGCCCGAAATTTTGTAATAACTTAAGAGTGTATCTTTTATAGTGACTAGTTTACCAATTTCCCCCTGGCCATCCTTCACAAACCAAGAAGCAGAAGCCGTAAAAAAAATCCTTTTATCCAACAAGGTTAATTACTGGACGGGTGAAGAAGGCAGGCTGTTTGAAAAAGAATTTGCATGTTTTACACATTGCAATCATGCCATTGCAGTAGCTAACGGTACTGTAGCACTGGAGCTTGCCTTGCATGGTCTGGGAATTGGCGAAGGCGATGAGGTTATTGTTACTCCACGTACTTTTCTTGCCTCTGTCAGTGCTATTGTTATGCTCGGTGCAACGCCCGTATTTGCAGAGATTGATCCAGACTCTCAGAATATTACTGCTGAAACAATTAAAACTGTTGTCACTCCCAGAACAAAAGCAATCATTGCTGTACATCTTGCAGGCTGGTCTTGCGATATGGATTCTATTATGGATTTAGCTAATCAATATGAAATCAAAGTGATTGAAGACTGTGCTCAAGCACATGGTGCAAAATATAAAGGTCGTTCTGTTGGCTCATTAGGACATGTTGCTGCGTGGTCTTTTTGTCAAGATAAAATCATGACAACAGGCGGTGAGGGCGGCATGGTCACTACTAATGATGAAGCCTTGTGGAAAAAAATGTGGGCATTTAAAGATCATGGAAAATCCTATGATGCAGTTTATAACAAATCACATCCAGTGGGATTTCATTGGCTACATGAATCATTTGGAACTAACTGGCGTTTAACAGAAATGCAGTCTGCTATCGGACGAATCCAAATAAAAAAGATGCCTGAGTGGCATAAATCAAGAACGGATAATGCTAATCAAATACTAGATTGTTGTGGACAATTTCCTAATCTGCTCCGTGTACCTTGGCCACCTCCTTATATAGAGCATGCTTGGTACAAATGCTATGTCTTCCTTCGCATTGAAAATCTACCTGATGGCTGGACTCGTGACAAAATTATCGAAGAAATCAACCAGCAAGGGATACCTTGTTTTTCCGGTTCCTGTTCAGAAATCTATCTGGAAAAGGCATTTGATAATACTGGTTTTCGTCCTGAAGAACGTTTTCCCGTCGCAAAAGAATTAGGAGAAACAAGCCTGATGTTTCTGGTGCACCCGACATTGACCTCAGATGAAATTAATAAAACTTGCGAGGTAATTTCTGGGGTATTAACGAGAATTCTTAAAGGCGTTAGGTAGGATTCAAAAATAATTAGTCAGCCTTGAAAAATACATAGCCTATAAGCATATTTCGTCATTCCAAAGTGCTTTAATCGGGAATAATAAGGAACTTTATGGCACCTACCGTGACTGTAATTTTATTTGTCACCCCCCCCTGTTTTTGCTCCTTTTGTAATTATTTAAATGTTATTCCTGAAAGCTTGGTCTTTAGGATAGCTCTATAGTACAAATACAAATCCTCCATATCTAAATGCCAAAGTAGGTTCTTTACAATTTCAATTGTTTTTGATTAGCTAATGGGTTACCATTAGAGCCTAATAGTAACCCATTCTATAAGAAAGACTAGGTAAGATATGTCAATTAATGTAAAACTATCTGAAAAAACAGTAGAAATTGCAAAAAAACAAGCCCAAATTTTCAATCGTACCATTGGCGGTCAAGTTGACTTCTGGGCTAAAATAGGCCGCCTAGGTGAACTATACCCTGATTTAAGTTTTCATTACCTTATAGATTTAATGCATAAAAACAAACTCAATGAGCTTGATTTAGTTGCAGGTGAAGAAAAAAAATTCAACGCTGTATCTCTAGATACAAGCCAATACAAGTTTGATAGAGATGAAGTTAATGCTCGATAGCATTTTCATGGATACAAATGTACTTGTGTACCTCTATTCCGAGAACGAACCTGCAAAGTCAAAAAAAGCAAGGCAATGCCTTGAACATGAGAATATCTGGATAAGTACACAGGTACTAAATGAGCTAAGTAATGTGCTCTGTAGAAAGTTTAAAATATCCTATTTAGATATATTAAACGTAATGCAAGAACTGGAAGCATCATTTCAAATTACTGTAGTGACTCCCACAATCAGGGCAATCGCATTGAATTTTAAGTTATTTAATATCAAACACTTAGAATTATAGAAAATAGCAACTTTCTATAAGCTAGCTTGAATTTAAAAATCAATAAATTTTAAGTACTAGAT
>JALVRY010000054.1:0-8350 GCA_027024625.1 Thiotrichaceae bacterium | reverse complement strand
CATATTCAACCCTTTCTATTAGAAGAAAGGACAACCACAATTTCATCAGTAAAAACACCATTAATCCGAATAATCAACACCTGCTGTAGCAACTCATAAGTATAAAAAATGCTAATAGCGCACTAATCCCCATTGGTGGCTTTTTACGATAGCCTAGCCTTTATGAGTTACCTCAGCTTTGGAGTATTATCAAGGGAGACATGTCTATTGTTGGCTCTCGTCCTGCTTTTTTAATCAAGATGATTTAATCGCTTTGCGTACTGAAAAAGGGATTTATAAAGCTTATACCTGGTTTAACAGGCTGGGCACAAATCAATGGACGTGATGAATTACCAATCCCTCAAAAAGTAGAATTAGATTTAGAGTATTTACAAAAACAATCCTTTCTATTTGATCTGAGAGTTATTTGGCTGACTTTTTTGAAAGTTGTAAAGCGTGATGGGATTTTGCATTAAGCAAGAACGGGGGCAGGTCTTGTTTGGTTGTAATTAGTGCTATGCTAGAAAAGAGCGAGGTCAGGTCTTGTTTTAACGCTTTTTGCTTGTGTTATACTCGATCTAGGGAAATATAATTTCAACCTGAATCCGTGACTTCAATGCGGATAAGAGAGTGCAAGATATTGGTTTCACAGTGTGTTTTAAAAAATCTTAGCTTCACCCGTAGGTTAAGCGGGCATTTTTTAAACCGCTGTGGAATCAATAGCTTGTGCTATCTGCCGTAGTGAAGTCACGGATTCAGGTTCAAGTGAACTGGAGAATAGGAATGGCTTTGGCTTATCAAGAACATTACACCTTTGATGATTATCAACTATGGAAAGGGGAATGGGAATTGATAGAAGGTATGCCATATGCAATGTCACCTTCTCCTACTGTCACCCATCAGACTGTTAGTTTTAATATAGCATCAGCTATAAAAGAGGGAATGGCTTCTGATCAAAATTATTGTAGAGACTGTTGTGTGTTAATAGAAACCGATTGGCAAATTTCAAATGACACTATAGTAAGGCCAGATGTTATGATTGTATGTCAGGAGCTTGATGAAAAAGTAATTGTGACTCCTGAATTAATTATTGAGGTTGTTTCAGTGTCTAGTACACGTAGGGATGAATTTATAAAATTTGACCTTTATCAGAGGGAGGGGGTCATGTACTACATATTGGTCTATCCCGATAGGCAACTTATAAAAATTTATTATAATGAGGCTGGTGGTTTTAAAAAAGTACAAGACTATATTTCTGGAGCAGTTGACTTGAGAATAGGAAAATGCATTTTCTCTATCAAGGTTGATTCAATTTGGCGTTAGAGCAAATGTCATTGAATTAAACTTTAAGAAAAGAGCAAAAACAAGAAGAACGGGGTCAGGTCTTGTTTTTGAGGCATCTTGTTTATGCTATACTGACTTAAACGTCAAGATGCAGAGTAAATTATGGAGTGGTCAGAAGTCATAGATAACCCTATTCTTAGGGATCTGCCCTTTAAAATTGAATTAAATAAATTCGGAAAATTGCTTATGAGTCCAGCATCGAACCATCATGCTAGTATTCAAGGCAGATTGGCCGCGATATTGTTCAATAAGCTACCAGAAGGAGAGGTGCTGACTGAGTGTTCGATTGAAACTTCTGATGGCGTAAAAGTAGCCGGTGTTGCTTGGTTGTCTAATGATTTTATTAATGAGTTCTCTTATACAACTCCCTATCCAAAAGCTCCTGAAATTTGTGTTGAAATTGTTTCTCCGTCAAATTCAAAAATTGAAATTAGCACTAAGGTTGATCTTTATTTGGCTAAGGGGGCTCATGAAGTATGGGTTGTTTATGATCTTAACAAAATTAATATATATTCAAATATAGGAAAAATAGATAACAGCAAAATTGTTTCTAGTATTAACTAGCTTAATAAGCCTGAATCCGTGACTTCAATATAGGTAACAAATAAAAGAACGGGATGACCCAAAAGAACGGGGGCAGGTCTTGTTTTAACGCTTTTTATAAATGTCATCATTGCTGTAGATAAACTGTTAAACCGTCGGTAAACAATGTAAGCCATATGAACGAAAATCACTATCAATAGCTACTGCAGTTTGAATTTTTAGACGCTCCATCAATACAAAACTTATACAATCTGTAAAGCTAAAGCAATGATCGTGGTATTTCAAAAATAACTTCCATGCTTTTTTCTGATCAGATTTTTTCACATACTCTAGGCTAGCTAAGTTGCCTGAAAAAACTAGCTCCCCAAATTTTACAGATGAAGTGCGTCCATGACGATAACGGAGTAAAGTCAGTGTTTCATCAACAATAAAGTCCGTTGTGAGCAAAAACGGAAAATGATTTTCCAATATTTCTGATACCGAATGATGATCGGGATCATCTTTGTCAATATAGGCATACCATGCTCCCGTATCTACTAAAACGCTCTTCATTATTGCTTTTCATTCCAATGACTTTCATGTGTATAGAGCGCTTTATTGTGCTCCTTGCCTCTAAATTCTCCCTTGCCAGCAACAATACCTTTGATCTGATGAAGAGGGCTAGCTTTCATATCTTTACACTGTAAATCAGGCACATGCTTATCTAATAAATCTCTAATAACAGCTGAGATACTGAGTTTTTTATTTTGTGCGTAATGGCGTAAATTATTATATTGCCTTTCTTCAAGAGAAATCTGCGTTCTATGCATGAGCCTGAGATCCTATAATATGATGTAACTATTGTAGTGATGTAAGATTGGAGTTGCAATTAAAATTGACTAACAAATAATGCCAAGAGAATATGGCTGCATTGCCCTGATTGCCCCCTCCATCAGGGCAATCGCATTGAATTTTAAGTTATTTAATATCAAACACTTAGAATTATAGAAAATAGCAACTTTCTATAAGCTAGCTTGAATTTAAAAATCAATAAATTTTAAGTACTAGATTTTATTGGTATTTATAAAGTCAAGAGAAATTCAATGCGATCGCCCTGCCCCAGATATTTGTGTTGAAGTGCTGTCTTTCAGTAATATAAAGAATGAAATAATGAGAAAAAAAGCATTGTATTTTGAGGAAGGTGCTCTTGAGTTTTGGATTTGTGATAGCTTTGGTAATCTGAGGTTTTTCTCTAAAGAGGGTGAGCTTGAGAGCTCAAATCTTGCACCTAGCTTCCCTTTAATGGTTTAAATCTAAATGAATGGAGAAAGAACGGGGTCTTTTTCTAATACATTGTTATCCTGTGGTACGCTGTGTTCATTCGGAATACAAAAATGGAGTAAATTGATGGAATTGGCAGAGGTTGGCTAGACGCTTACCTTTTTTATACAAAATTCATAGGCTCTATGCTGGTATGCAAGTATAAAGGTTTTCATTGAACAACCTGTCTTTTACAACGATGCCGTTGTGTCCCTCTTGTGCTCTTTTTTGCTTTAACTATTTCTGTGCTGGCACATTTAGGCAGTTAATTATTTGATAATATGGCATCCTGATATTTTAGAGAAAGTTTCCAAAACACCGCTTTAACCTATTACCAAAAAAGGCTTTCAACGAAAAACATTGAAAGCCTTCTAAAATATGGCGCGCTGGGGAGGATTCGAACCCCCGACCCTCTGGTTCGTAGCCAGATACTCTATCCAACTGAGCTACCAGCGCGGAGTGGACGTGCATTGTCCTGATTTCACTGTCATTGGTCAAGTGAAATTATCATTATTTAATAATGGCGGAGAAGGAGGGATTCGAACCCTCGATGGGAGATAAAGCCCATACTCCCTTAGCAGGGGAGCGCCTTCAGCCTCTCGGCCACTTCTCCATGAATAATGAGGCGGTAAGAATACCTATGAACTTGAGTGAGGTAAAGCCCTAATTTACACTTTCTTCTGTTTCAGAAAGTTCGGGGACTTCGCTTTGGATTCTTTCGTAAATTTCTTCGCGGTGAACAGCGACATCTCTAGGTGCGTTTATACCAATACGTACTTGATTACCCTTTACGCCTAGCACGGTGACACTAACATCGTCGCCTATCATTAATGTCTCTCCTACTCTTCTCGTCAGAATTAACATGCCGAAAACCTCCCTATTATTTCGTAATATCTGCACTGGCTCACGTCATCCTTCGACTAGTACTACCGTACAGCGTTGTGAGCAATTAGTGTACAGCTAAGTCTGCATAAGACAATCTCATAGTTTTGCTGAACTTAAACTTAATTTACCCTTATTTTGTTGTTTTTTTCCAACGAAAAAATCGTTCTTGTAGCAGAAATAACATTAAATCACTTCAATAATGAGGTTTATTTTATTGAATTTATGATATTTACAGTATTTTTCTTTAGGATTAGAGAGTCATGTATCACTTATGCCACTAATGAATGCTTTATGCCATGTCAAACGCATCGTGCAGAGTGCGAGTTGCAAGCTCTAGATACTTTTCGTCAATGACAACAGATACTTTAATTTCTGAAGTTGAAATCATACGGATATTTATTCCTTCATCAGCAAGCGCTTTAAACATTTCACTAGCTACACCTGCATGTGAACGCATTCCAACACCAACAATTGAGATTTTGGCAATGCGATCATCGCCAGAGCAACTTCTTGCCCCTAATTCAGCACCTGTTTGATTCAAGATCTTTTTAGCTTGATCATAATCATTACGATGCACAGTGAAAGTAAAGTCAGTTGAGCCATCAGAACCGATATTCTGTACAATCATATCGACTTCGATATTTGCATCAGAAATGGGGCCTAAAATTTTAACAGCGACACCCGGTTGGTCTGATACGCCAGAGATTGTTAACTGAGCTTCATCACGGTTAAATGCAACTCCACGAACCATTACTTTTTCCATTACTTCTTCCTCACGAGTCACCAAGGTACTCTTTGCATTCTCATCATCGTCAAAACTGGATAGTACACGAATAGGCATATTGTATTTATAGGCAAATTCAACGGCTCTAATTTGCAATACTTTAGAGCCTTGGCTCGCCATCTCTAACATTTCTTCTAAAGCCAAGCTGGGGATGTGTGATGCCTCTGGTACAACTCGTGGATCAGTTGTATAAACACCATCCACATCTGTGTAGATTTGGCACTCATCAGCTTCAAGAGCAACGGCTAATGCAACAGCGGTGGTATCCGAGCCACCACGCCCAAGTGTAGTAATATTGCCGTCATCATCAACACCTTGGAAACCCGCAACAACAACAACTTTACCTTCTGCTAGATCCTCATTAATAGGGTTACTATCAATCTCTTTGATTCTAGCTTTTGAATAAGCATTATCGGTTAAAATTTTTACTTGAGTGCCTGTGTATGAAATGGCAGGGCAGTCCATTCCTGTTAGTGCCATGCTCAATAAGCCGATGGTGACTTGTTCCCCTGTTGCCAAAATCACATCTTTTTCACGACAAGAGCCTTCTGGATTAACATCATTCATTAGGGCAGTTAAGCGGTTTGTTTCCCCTGACATGGCTGAAACAACGACCACAACATCATTGCCTTTGTCTTTCCAACGCTTTACGCGTTCTGCGACTGCTTTGATACGTTCTGGCGATCCTACGGATGTACCGCCATATTTTTGGACTATTAATGCCATTGTTCTAAACCTTCGTTTCTATCCATGCTTGCACAGAGGCCAATGCAGCATCCAGTGCGGCAACATCACTACCACCAGCCATTGCCATGTCAGGGCGACCACCGCCTTTACCGCCGACTTGACTAGCAACATGGTTGACTAAATCACCGGCTTTGATCTTGCTGGTTTCTGCCTTAGTGACACCTGCAACTAAGCTGATTTTATCGCCTTTAACCGTTGCCAATACAATAGCGGCTGCACCCAGTTTATTTTTGAGTTGATCAGCTGTATCGCGTAAAGCTTTGGCTTCAATACCTTCTAGTTTGGCTGCTAATACCTTGATTCCCGCAATATCGACGGCTTGCGATTCTAGGCTAGAACCTGCCTGTGATGCTAGTTTTCCTTTTAGTTTTTCTAATTCTTTTTCTAATGCTTTATGGTTTTGCAAAAGATTGTTTAGTTTTTCTTCTACTTCGTTGTTACTACTTTTTAGCTGATTGGCGATATGGCTAAGTTGATTTTCCATACGCTTAATGTATTCGATCGCCGTCTCGCCAGTTACTGCTTCAATTCGACGAACGCCTGCGGCAACACCACCCTCTGAAGTGATTTTAAACAGCCCAATATCGCCAGTGCGATTTACATGCACACCACCGCAAAGCTCGGTAGAAAAGCCTAGTTGCACAACACGAACATTATCACCGTATTTTTCGCCAAATAGTGCCATTGCTCCTTTTTCTACCGCTTTTTCCATATTGGTAATTTCAATATCAGCGGCATTATTTGCACGTATTTGTGCATTAACAATGGTTTCAACTTCTGTGATTTGTTCAGCTGTTACTGCCTCAAAGTGGGAAAAATCAAAACGCAGTTGTTTTTCATTAACCAAAGAGCCTTTTTGTTCGACATGCTTACCCAATACCTGACGCAACGCAGCATGCATTAAGTGTGTTGCAGAATGATTTAATACAATTTTTTGACGACGATCTTGGTCGATAATAGCCGTGACTTCATCATCGGCAGATAATTTGCCTGATTCCATTACGCCATTATGCACAAAAGTATTGCCTTGCTTCTGGGTATCATTGACGATAAATACACCGTTAGCTGATTGCAATTTGCCTGTATCCCCGACTTGACCACCCGATTCAGCATAAAAGGGAGTAGATTCTAGGATGATTTGAGCCTCATCACCTGCTTGTAAATAATCGCTTGCTTTGCCATTTTTGAATAAACTGATAATTTTGCTGGTGAATTCGGCATGATCATAGCCTTGAAAGTCAGTATCACCGCTCACATCTAATTTATTAGTGTAATCAATATCAAATTTACCAGCCGCTCTTGCTCTATCTCGTTGGGCTTGCATTGCTGTGTCAAAACCCGCTTGATCAATTTCTAATTCACGTTCACGGGCAATATCTGCGGTTAAGTCAACGGGGAAGCCGTAAGTATCGTAAAGTTTGAAAACGGTTTCGCCATCAATAGTTTTGCCTTCTAATTGACTAATCGCCTCTTCCAATATTTTCATGCCGTGCCCGAGTGTTTCGGCAAAGCGTTTTTCCTCTTTCTCTAAAATTTGTTCAACATTGGCTTGAGCTTTTGCCAGTTCGGGATAGGCTTCACCCATCTCATCCACCAATGGCTTAACCAACTTATAGAAGAAAGCTCCCGTTGCTCCTAACTTATGCCCATGACGGGCAGCACGGCGGATAATACGGCGTAAAACATAGCCACGCCCTTCGTTAGAAGGTACAACACCATCGACGATAAGGAAGGAGCAAGAACGAATGTGGTCGGCAATAACTTTTAGAGAAGCGTTCTCCATGTCAGTCGAGCCAGTGACCTTTGCTGTTGCCTTGATTAGATTTTGGAATAGGTCTATATCATAATTGCTATGACCATTTTGCATAATAGCAGCGAGGCGTTCTAGCCCCATGCCTGTATCAACCGAAGGTTTGGGTAATGGAGCCATTGTTCCGTCTTTGGAACGGTTGTACTGCATAAAGACTAAGTTCCAGATCTCAATATAACGGTCACCGTCTTCTTCTGCTGTTCCCGGAGGTCCACCCCAAATGTGTTCACCATGATCATAGAAAATCTCGGTGCAGGGTCCACAAGGTCCAGTGTCGCCCATTGCCCAGAAGTTATCACTTTCGTATTTTTTGCCGGGTTTATCGCCAATACGGGTGAATTTATTGGCATCAACACCAACTTTGTTTAACCAAATGTCAGCAGCTTCATCATCATCTTCATAGACGGTTACCCAGAGTTTTTCAGCAGGTAGTTTTAATACCTCTGTTAAATATTCCCACGCATAGTTAATGGCATCTTCTTTGAAATAATCACCAAAACTGAAATTGCCCAGCATTTCAAAAAAGGTGTGATGTCTAGCGGTGTAGCCAACATTTTCTAGGTCATTGTGTTTTCCGCCTGCTCGTACACAGCGTTGTGATGAGCTTGCTCGCGTGTAACTGCGTTTATCATCGCCTAAAAAAACATCCTTAAACTGCACCATACCTGCGTTGGTGAATAATAAGGTTTTATCATTTCCGGGAATCAAGGAGCTAGAGGAAACAATTTCATGTCCTTTGCTTTGAAAGTAGTCTAAAAAGCTTTTGCGTAGGTCTGCTGTGGTTTTCATGTTTAAGTGTCTAGGTATTGTTTTAACTGCGGGTATTTAATGAATTAATTATTAAAAATGCTGCGTATGGTATCACTAAAAAAACCACGTCCTGCTAAAAAACGTGATTGTTTTGCTTGTTCTTTATAATCATTGGGGAATTCTACACCAAAACGCTTTTCGCGTTGCTG
>JALVRY010000053.1:5140-7187 GCA_027024625.1 Thiotrichaceae bacterium | reverse complement strand
AAATAATCAACGAGGTTCGCTCTTGAGGAAAGGAAGTTATGAATACTTGCACAGTCTCTAAAGCATCGCTTCCTGAGTGGGAGATACCATCTAGGAACTTCAGTATGACTATACTTTTGCAACAATTAATAACATGACATTACTTTTGGAACGATTAATATGCCTCCAAAATCCAAGAAGGATGACAGGCGTTATTCCTAAATACAGTGTTTGCTAACTAAAACCTGAACCCGTGACTTCACGACAGCAGATAGTGACGTCACGGATTCAGGTAAAATGCTACAATTACCCCATGCAAACACTCACTGGTTTTCTCCTTACTCGACAATGGCACGATACGCCTAACGGCATTGAGTTAATCTTCTGGCTTAAAACAAATCACGGTGCCGTTCGTGTTGTTATCGACCAACAAGAAGCCGTTTGTTTTATCCGTCGCAGCAATAAAATGAGTTTTGCTGCGAGCATTCAGCGTCGTCCACTTGCACTTAAAACCTTTCAGTATGAAGCCGTTGATGGGCTTTATTTTAAGCAGCAACGTGATTTAAAGCAGCTTCGTGATCATCTTGCTTATGACAAAAAACTGTTACTAGAATCAGATATAAAACCCACTGACCGCTATCTGATGGAGCGGTTTATTACCTCTGCTCTAACCATCAAAGGCACAGCAATTCAGCGAAGTACTTGGCTAGAATTTCATAATCCCAAGCTTTCAACTGCCGAATACAAACCTGATTTAACATGGCTATCACTAGATATTGAAACACATGACCTTCGTGGCAAGCTGTATTCTATTGCCGCTCGCACAGCAAACAATTCGCATATCTTCATTACTCAAACAGCTCCAAGCACAGCTCAAACTGACCTCAATATTACATGGTGCAAAACAGAAAAAGAGACTCTACAACGCTTCTTTTTATGGTTTAAACAGCAAGATCCTGATCTTATCCTCGGCTGGAATGTGATTGGTTTTGATTTAGATTTTTTGCAATGGAAGTGCCGCCAACTGCGTATTCCATTCGATATGGGACGAGGTGAGGACGATGCAATGGTGCTAACAGCAAAGGAACAAGGTCAAATCAACTTTGCACGTATCTCAGGACGTGTCATTTTAGATGGCATTAGCTGTTTAAAGTCCGCTTTCTGGCGGTTTGATAGTTTCGCTTTAGATTTTGTTGCAAACCAGCTATTAGGACGACGCAAACTCATTAATCATCAGGAAGATAAGCTAGCTGAAATCCGCCGATTATACCAAGAAGATCCCATTGCACTGGCTGCTTACAACCTTGAGGACTGCCAGTTAGTCGCTGATATTTTTGAAAAAACCGATTTAATCAACTTTTCGATTCAACGGAGCAAAATGACAGGCTTAGCAATGGATCGCCAAGGCGGTTCTGTTGCCGCATTTGATAATCTTTATCTACCACGCTTACATCGAAAAGGCTTTATCGCCCCCGATTTAGGAAGTTTGGATAACCCTAAGACTAGTCCTGGTGGTTATGTGATGCGATCCATACCCGGTTTATTCAAAAATGTACTGGTGTTAGATTTTAAAAGCCTGTATCCCAGCATTATTCGTACCTTTAAGATTGATCCTATGGGGCTAATTATCGAAGATGATGCACGGATTCAAGGTTTTTTAGATGCCAGTTTCTCTCGCACCCAGCACATCCTTCCTGATATTGTTAGCCAACTCTGGGAGCAACGAGATATTGCCAAGCAAGAGAAAAACGCCCCCTTATCACCATAGGTATCTACACAAGTTTGTTACACTTCTAACATGTTAAAAAAACAATCTCTGTACAGGACACTTTGTACAAAACATAGCTGAAAAAGCAGGCAATATCCCCCATAATTGTTTAAGTTACAAGCAAATAACAAGAACAATAAAATGGAAGAACATCACCTACTTGAGGAGCAGCTTGCCTTCTCTTTAAACTGGAAGCAAGCTCATTTATCACTTCTTTCGCTTTTTATTATCGGTCTGATTCGTGTTAGAAGCGTGAACTTAGTCTTGGTTTCAGAAACTTTTGGAGGGTTTGCATTAGAT
>JALVRY010000053.1:0-5130 GCA_027024625.1 Thiotrichaceae bacterium | reverse complement strand
CCGTAAAAATCATTATGAATTCTTTTTACGGCGTGCTTGGCTCATCAGGATGCCGATTTTTCAATCCTCAATTGGCTAGCAGTATTACCATGCGAGGACATGAAATATTGCAACGTAGCCGAGCGGTAATTGAGGAGCAAGGTTATCAAGTTTTGTACGGCGATACCGATTCTGTCTTTGTTTTATTAGGCGATGATTACACTGAAGAGCAAGCCTTATCGACAGGAAAGTCACTCGCAGAAACACTCAATCATTGGTGGAAAACAACACTGCAAGATGAGCATCAACTAGAATCCCTACTAGAAATTGAATTTGAGACACATTATTTAGACTTCTTACTCCCGACGATTCGCGGCACAGAAAAAGGCAGTAAAAAACGCTACGCTGGAACGATTAAGAAAAATGGCAAAGTAGAAATGGTGTTCAAAGGGCTAGAGACGGTACGCAGTGATTGGACACAATTAGCCAAGGATTTTCAACAAGAACTCTATGCCCGCATATTTAAAAAAGAAAGCTATAAAAACTACATCAACAAAACAGTTAAAGCCATTTGGAACGGTGAATTTGATGATAAGTTAGTGTACAGCAAACAGCTACGTCGTCCCCTAGCATCCTACACCAGCACACAGCCCCCGCATGTAAAAGCCGCTCGAAAAATGCAAAAACCGAGCCGTCGAATTCAATATATAATTACCAAACAAGGCCCCGAACCATTAGAAAATTTACAATCACCTATTGATTACCAACACTATATTGATAAACAGCTTGAACCTGTGGCCGATAGTATTTTGCATTTTTTAGATACAAGCTTTGAACGCCTAACGCAACGACAGTTAGACGTATTTGGCTAAATGACAGCCTCCTAGAAACGAAACATCAACTTGATAATACGATCGTTTGAATATTCATGCCATACAGCCGCTAACACATGAATAATCAAGTAAAACCACATGAGATTAGCAATGGTTTCATGTACTTCAGCTATTTCTTCAAATAGGGGATTTTCAAAACCCTTAGCCGTGAAATCCATCACGTAATACAAAGCTGCACCAGAAAATGCAGCGATGGACGCAATAATAATACCAAAACCATGAAATAAACTGGCTAAATTACCAGAACCTTGATCCGTACTAGGTAGCTTTTTATTTTTCACTAAATAAGCAAGATCAGCTGCAATCCCCCGAAAACCACTTACCGAAAGCGGAAACAACTTGCTTAGCTTAACATCACTACTCGATAGAAATGACCAAAGCCAATGCAAAAATAAAAACATTGCCGCCAGCAATCCAACAACCTCATGTGTTTCCATTGCCATTTTTCCCAAAAATGTTGCCTCCTCCATTTCATCAGGTGGCACAAGAATAAGTGAAGAAATAAGTTGCCCGATAATTGTTGCTGCAATTAGCGCATGTAACCAGCGTGTTACCGCTGACCATTGTTTCATTGAATTTTCCATTTGATGAATACCCCGTAAATGTGTTGGAAACACTGAAGCCTACTCCAATCAATAGGCTATTAGATATAGGTCAAATGTATGATATTGCACATATAGGTCATTTGTCGGGTATCTATTTTGGGGATAGTAAAGTGGCGTAACATCAAAGACTAAGTTAACTCAGCAAATCTATCTCAACCTTCTACAATGTACCTTTACTGATTAACAAAAGGAGGAAGGTATTATGAACTTACCAAAAAGCAAGCTTATAATTGCTACCATTTTGCTATCCACAATATTCCTTTTCTCCCTAATCAGCTTTTTACAGCATACGAAAAATAATCCAACCCAAGTTTCTTATTACCACTGGAAAAGCACATACAAGCTAAATAATGACCAGCTTAAACAAGCTTTCCCCCATCAGCTTTATATTAAGTTTCTTGATATTGGCTACAGCAATAAGCTAGAAGTCATCACTACTCGGTTTCAGCAACAAGCACCAAAAAACACAGTGCCAGTGGTTTATATTGATAATCAGGTGTTCAAACACGAAGGTGTAGAGAGACTTTATTCTCTGATTAAAAAGAAGATTAGCCACATAAAATACCCTTCACTACAGTTAGATTGTGATTGGTCATTAAGCACCAAGAAAAAATATTTTACTTTACTCAAACGCCTTGGCCGAGACTATCCTCAACTCAGTGCTACCATTCGCTTACATCAAGTTAAATATTTCAAAAAAACAGGCGTGCCACCTGTCAAAAGAGGTGTTTTGATGTATTACAATATGAGCGATATTCAAGACATTAGCATAAAAAATTACATCTTAGATTTAGATGTCGCGAAGTCTTATCACGTTAATTTTGATCAATACCCCCTAGCCTTAGATTTGGCTCTGCCGCTTTATCATCAAATTCGTGTGATTCGCCAAAATAAAATAACGATGATATTAACGGGCAAGACGCTGAATTATCAAAAATTAGAAAAACTAGCTGAGAATAAATATAAAGTAAAACAGGCACATTATCTGCAAAACAACTATCTTTATGAGGGTGACTTATTATTGCTTGATGCGGTCTCAATAGAGGATTTACGCACCGCTGCACAAACCCTAAAACCATTAATTCAACCTACAGAAGTGATTTTTTATGAATTTAGCTATGCCAAAGATTTCGGTTATAAAAATATTGCCCGTATTGCTCATATTTTTGATTAGCTTACCAACACTTAGCTTTGCCTGTGCTGGATTTTATTACGGTACTTATTACATCGAAAGAAGCTTTAATATCTTACATAAGAACTTAGTGGGGAATGAGTTTAGGCGTGTGACGAATAGCCAATATATCTCTTTTTATAATGATAAAAGCTACAAACAAAGCGAAACCACCAAGAAAATAAATATTGATGAATGGGCAAAGTATCTCAATCAATCTAAAGAATATGTGGATAAAGTTATTTACCAAGGTGAATCAGACCCTAGCCTAACCGCTGAAATGCAAGACTACCTTAGCTTTATTCGCCAAGCTGAGCCTTTAGTCAATACAGATCTATCTTGGAACAAAAGCGAGAAAGAAATCGCATTAGAATCTACCGTTCTTGAAAAGGAAGCAGAGGCACGATTACAACAAAATATTCCCGATTTTTTAAAGCTGCGTTATTTATTTGGGGCGATGCGACTAGCGCATTATTCACAACAATTTGATGTAGAAAAAACGCTGTACGATAGCTATTACCCCAAGCTTGCAAAAGTTGATAGTGAAGTACAATTTTGGATTGCATCACTGCTTGCGGGTATGCATAAACAGCAGGGTAAGGCCGCACTAGCGGCTTATGAGTTTGCTCAACTCTTCAAGCAATCTCCCACTAAACGCTATACGGCTTATGTGAATTTCTCAGTCAATAGCGATGCAGATTGGCAAGCCTTGATGTCTATGTGCAAAGATGAAAATGAACAGGCGCTTATGTATTTTATCCGTGCATTAAAGCCCAAAGCCAATTCATTGCAGGAACTTAAACGAATCTATGAGCTTGCTCCTAATTCTGTTTGGTTAGATGCCTTATTATCTCGCGAATTAGAATATGTGCAGTTTGCCAAGCAAATCAAAGAAAGTCGCCCTGGCTCTTGGTATGACTATTCGCTGGATATTAATAAGCAACTACTAATTAGCGATACGGATGAATTTAGTACCGCTGAAACACAGAAATTGACTGAGCAGAAAATCAAAAGACGTAATGATTATATTGATGAGCTAAAGCAAATCGTCCAAAAAATTCGTACAGAAGGCAAACATAAAGACTTATTCCTCGCTGATTTTGCTGAAGTCTACCTGCGTTTATTATCCCAAAAACCCACCAACTTGCAGGATGTCGGGCAGCTACAGATAAAATATAAAGACGATCCCCGTTTAGCCTATTTAGATTCGCTTAAACTATTTGTTTATTTAGAAACCATATCAACAATTAACCCAACCATTGAATCTGAGATTTCTACCTATCTTAAACGTATCCAAAAGCAAGCAGATGAAGAGCTTACGTTTGACGATATTATCGCCTATACCTATATCAAACTAGAGCCATTGTATCAGCAGAAAGCATCACCTTTTAAGCATTACATCAGCAAAGTTCGTGGCGTATTTAACCCTGATAATATTACCGTCGCAGAAATTAAAGACTTGCAAAAGCTAATCAGCAAACCTGAAACAAACTTTCTTGAAAAACAAATGCTTATTAACAACAATTACGATGATTTTACCCAAAATAACAACTTGGATGAAATCATCATCAAACGCTATTTAGCAGAAGGAAAATTCAACGAAGCTAATAAACTAGCAGCACCACTGAATTCTAAAATCACAACACGCTACAACCCATTTAACAATGTGCTTAGCGGTAATAATCGTGATAAAGCAAAGCAATTAAGCCTTAAAACAGTGACAGAAACCCTGTTTAAAATAAATCATAGCATTGAAAAAAACCCACAGGATGCCAACTCACACTACTTACTCGCCAATGCTTTTTACAATATGAGCTGGTTTGGCAACTCACCTAATTTAACACGTTATCATCGTTCAACCAGTAATTGGGAATACGGAAACATTAACTTTGATAAAGCAAAAGAACACTACCAACTCGCTTATCAATATGCAGATAATGATGAGCTAAAAACCAAGGCTCTTTACGGTTTAGCCAAAATTGAATTTAATGAAAAATACATGGAAGAAGACAAAGAAAACCCTATATACAGTGAATATGAATTTGAGGGCGGACAAATAAAAGCAAGTGTAGCCAAGCTCCGAGCTAGAAATTTTGGAAAATATTTTAAACAATTACAGCAGTATAAAAACACCAACTACTTTAAAGATGTTATTGAACAGTGTGCGATTTATAAAAGCCATGAAAGTTGGTAATTTTAGCCGAGATATTTTATACAAAGCTATCATATACTAAGCAAAACTTAATAAAATAGGGTACAAACCATGCTAAAGAAAAATCTATACGCTTTACTCATCACACTGAGCCTGCTCTTTACTCTAACAGGCTGTGCCAGCTCCACACCGACTAAAGAAGTTTCCAGTAATAATGATATCACCTTATACGGTGTCTCATGGTGTCCACACTGCCAACACGCCCGCCAATACTTTAAAGCCAAAGGTATTAGTTTTAAGGATTATGACGTAGAAGAATCAACTCAAAAC
>JALVRY010000052.1 GCA_027024625.1 Thiotrichaceae bacterium | reverse complement strand
AAACTATAAAAGTAAATGGAATTCTTTCTCAAAAGCTGAAAAAAGGTCGTTGAAAAAATGGTCAAAAATTCCTCCTGCTAAATGGAAGCGAATGAAATTAAAGTATCGCCAATGGAAATCGTTAACACCTGCACAGCGCCGATCTTTGGAAAAAAAAATTAAGAGGTATAAAGCCAGTACGACAAAAGAAAAGCGAGTACGTTTAAGAAAATGGCAAGAGTGGGTTAACTCCCTTCCACCAACGGTAAGAACGAAATTTAAGCAAGCTTGGAGAGTGATGTCTAAAAAGGAGCGTCGGGCTTATTATCATAAGTTAAAGAAAAAATATCCGTAAGTGTGTTTGAGAGGCTTAACCTAAATAGAGGGCAGTGAGCTAACCATCTGATCGAAAAGCATTGCGGTCTTTAATATCTTAGCGACTTCCTTTGATCTTGGTAAGGGGCTCTCTAATCCTTTACAGAGTGACAAAGATATTATTGTTTGTGCATTATCCTTTTCAAATAGCTAAGGTGGAACTGTAGGAAGTCGTTATTGCTGGAGAATGTATTCTAAAGCTTTGATTTATCGTTCTTATATGTTAACGTAGGCTGAATAAAAAATTGGAACGATTAAGCAGATCTGGCCTCTTAAAGTGATAAAACTCAGCCAGAGATGATAATAGCTAGTATTTGATCATCGCTCCAAAATTGACGACCAAAGGTATAATAGATATAAAGGACGGTGGTTTTCTATGCAACCCAAAGCAACTCCCCAAACACCCTTATCCACTGTTAAAAAGGTGGCACGTCGAGATTTAGATGCAACCCAACTCTACTTAAAAGAAATTGAATTCTCTCCTTTACTTACGCCCGATGAAGAAAAAAAATATGGAAGACTCGCTCGTCAAGGTGATGAATTTGGGCGTAAAAAAATGATTGTATGTAACTTACGCCTTGTTGTTAAAATAGCGCGTCGCTATATGGGAAGAGGCTTGCCGCTTCCTGATTTGATTGAAGAAGGTAATCTAGGATTGATTCATGCGGTAGAAAAGTTTGACCCTGAAAGGGGCTTCCGTTTTTCTACTTATGCAACGTGGTGGATTCGACAAAATATAGAACGAGCCATTATGAACCAGACGCGTACAATCCGTTTACCTATTCATGTTAATAAAGAATTAAATGCCTACCTTCGCAAATTTAGAGAATTGACACAAAAAACAGGCTATGAACCTAGTATACAGGATGTTGCTGATGCATTAGACAAACCAGCTGAAAATATTCGAAAACTACTTAATCATGCTGAGCGTATCGGTTCGCTAGATGTAAAAGTAGGTAAAGAAGGGGATAGTCCGTTAGTAGATTTCGTTGCTGAAAAATCTGCACCAGAACCTGATGCTGCGACAGATGATGATGATATTGCTCACTCAGTTGACAGCTGGTTAGCCCAATTAGATTATAAACAGAAAGAGGTTGTAGTACGTCGTTTTGGTTTGCATGGTCATGACCGTTCTACACTCGAGCAAGTTGGTTCTGAGTTGGGTTTGACACGTGAACGGGTAAGACAAATCCAGATGGATGCATTAAAGCGTTTGCGGAGAATATTAGAAAATAAAGGCTATTCAGGTGAGAGTCTTTTTGCTACCTAATGCTTTCTGCTATATCTCGGACAAGCTCCTAGGAGGCTGTCCGAGAATATGAGTCGTAGCGAGGGAAAGCTGATTTGAGCTAGATTTTTCATCAATTTGAGGCGAATAGTTGTTCTATTTAACGAAAATTGAGGGGAAATCTAGCCAAATTTAGCTTTTCCGCAGTAGGCTCACTATTCTCAGACAGCCTCCTAGGTATCCATGTTGTATTACAGTGCTACTTTTCTGAGTAGTTGCCCTCAGTTACATTATTTTTAGCATGTTGAACTCTTTGTGTTGCTTTTTTTTGATTAAGACATAGATTAGTATCTCTGCAAATTACTCAAAAGACAGTAACGGTTATGTACATCCAAAAAATATCAAAAAAATATAAGGTATCCTACATATTGTCGCTGATGTTGCTTATATTTAGCAGCCTTGTCCAAGCGGCAAATATCACAGTGCAAGCAGATCGTTCTCCTATCGTCCTAGGTGAACAATTTACACTAACATTCTCTGCTGATGCTAATCCGTCAGGTGATCCAGATTTTTCCCCGTTAACAAAAGATTTTGACATTCTACGTCAGGGTAAAAGCAGTAGTGTGCGAATGATTAATGGAGATGTGACACAGAATATTTCTTGGAATATTTCTTTATTTCCTAAAAAAGCAGGAAATATAACGATTCCAGCAATACAGTTTGGCTCAGAGCAAAGTCCATCGATTGAATTAATTGTTGCTTCTACACCACCTGCTCAGCAGGGTGGACAGGTGTCCCAAGATATTATTGTGGAGGCGGAGCTTAGTGCAAAATCAGTATATGTGCAGCAACAGCTTGTTTATACGCAGCGACTTTATTTTGCTCGTGATTTTTTTCGAAATGCAACACTCACTACGCCGCAACCAAAGGCGGGTAAAATGGATATCGAAAAGCTAGGTAGTGATCGCGAATATACTGAAATGAAAAATGGTCGACAGTATAAAGTGACAGAACGTCGTTATGCTATCTTCCCCATTCAAAGCGGTAAGATTGAAATAGCACCGACTTTTTTTGAGGGACGGTTAATTGAGCGTGGCTCACAGCAACAAAATTTTGGATTTTTTAGTCGGCCTACTGGGCAGTTAGTGCGCCGCTATTCTCCTGCTTTTACTGTTGAGGTAAAACCACAGGCAACGGCTTTTAATGGCAAACACTGGTTGCCTGCGACAAATCTAACCTTGCATGCTAATTGGTCAATACCACCAGAGAAAGCAAAAACAGGGGAGCCAATTACCCTAACCATTGGGATCATTGCTAATGGCCTGCGAGCAGAGCAATTACCCCAAGTAACAGTGGATATGCCTACGGGTCTAAAGGCATACCATGACCAAGCTGTATTACATAATGACTCAAATAGCCAAGAAATTATCGGAACAAGACAAGAAAAAGTTGTTGTGGTTGCTGCTAATGCGGGTGAGTTTAAAATTCCTGAGATACGTGTTTCGTGGTGGGATACAAAAACAGAATCGCAGAAAACAGCGACTATTCCAGCTAAAACTTTAAAAGCAACAGGTACATCTACCGTCACGCCAGCAACACAACCTATACAGACTCCAGCACAGCAAACAGCACCAGCTCCTCAGCCAGTTATGGGATCAACCCAAAAAACAGTTTCAAAAGTGGCGACTAGTACTGGCAATTCAGTTACTAATCTTGATGCCACCAGCTCTAAGCAGACAAAAGGAGAAACAGTGTGGTTTTATATCTCAATGCTGTTGTTTGCTCTTTTGATTTTTGTTCTTTATTTATTGTGGCGACAACCTAAAATGTCTAGAGAATTAGGTAAAGCAACAGATAGAAAGAGTCACCAGCTTTCAGCAGTCGATGCTTTAAAATTAGTAGAGCAAGCTTGTGAAAGTCAGGACAATAAGCAATTAAGGGATGCTATCATTGTCTGGGGGCAAGCCTATTTGCAGCTGCCTAATTCAAACTTGCAAAATATTGCTGATGAAGTAACGGATACAAGTCTAAGTTTAGAAATTAAGCAATTAATGAAAGCTTTGTATGCTTCCGAGCGAAGCAATTGGCACTGTGCTAAGTTATGCGACCTGCTTTTAGACTACCGTATCAAGAAAATACAGGCCAAATCAACTTCACGAATTTCTTCTTTGTATCCAGAAGAATGATCGGTACACTAGGAGGCTGTTTGAGAATAGTGAACCTACTGCGGAAAAGCTGAATTTAGCTAGATTTTCCCTCAACTCTTGTTAAATAGAATGACTATTCGCCTCAAATTGATGAAAAATCTGGCTCAAATCAGCTTTCCCTCGCTACGATTCATATTCTCAGACAGCCTCCTAGCTTTTTAGTAGCTAGCTGTGTTGTTGCGTAAAGAGTCACTGATTTAAGTTAAGGGCATTTTATTGATGAAAAATTCATCCGTCTTAATCAGAGGCTTCTGTGTGTTCTCATGTAACAACAGCATAAATGCATAGATTCACTCAATATCAAGGAAATAAAATGGATCCAGTAAAAGTTGGCCTTTTGGGGCTGGGAACAGTCGGCGGAGGAACAGCAGTTGTTCTCAGACGTAATGCGGATGAAATTGCGCGTAGAGTCGGGCGTAGCATTATTGTTGATCATGTTGCAACATTGGATTTGGGACGTGTTGATGAACTCTCTTTAAGTGAAGATATTCGAGTAACGCAAGAAGCAACTGATGTGGTCAATGATCCTGATATTGATATTGTTGTTGAATTAATTGGTGGTTATTCCCCAGCGAAAGAGTTGGTATTACAATCCATTGAAAATGGCAAACATGTTGTAACAGCAAATAAAGCCCTAATTGCACTGCATGGTGATGAGATTTTTGCAAAAGCTCAAGAGAAAGGCGTGATGGTTGCTTTTGAGGCAGCTGTTGCAGGTGGTATACCTATTATTAAGGCAATGCGAGAAGGCTTGTCCGCTAATCATATTGAGTGGTTGGCTGGCATTATTAATGGTACAGGTAATTTCATCTTAACTGAGATGCGAGATAAAGGGCGTAACTTTGCGGATGTGTTAGCTGAGGCACAAGAATTGGGTTATGCAGAAGCTGATCCTACCTTTGATGTTGAAGGTATCGATGCTGCACATAAATTAAGTATTTTATCCTCTTTGGCTTATGGTATCCCGCTACAGTTTGATAAGACCTATACAGAAGGAATCAGTAAAATCACCCGAGAAGATGTTGAATATGCATCTGAATTAGGTTATCGCATTAAGCATCTTGGTATTGCAAGACGTGTTGAAGCTGGAATTGAGCAGCGTGTTCATCCAACCATGATTCCAGAGCGGCGATTAATTGCCAATGTTGATGGTGTAATGAATGCTGTATTGGTGCAAGGTGATGCTGTTGGTCCAACGCTCTATTATGGCGCTGGAGCAGGTGATGAACCAACGGCGTCGGCAGTTGTTGCTGATATTATTGATGTGGCTAGAGCATTAACTGCTGATCCACATAATCGTGTACCACATTTAGCATTTCAGTCTGATTTATTGGCAGATACTCCTATCTTGCCAATGAGTGAAGTACAAACAGCTTTTTACCTTCGAATTTGTGCGGAAGATAAACCAGGCGTAATGGCCGAGATGACGCAAATACTGGGAGCTAGCAATATTAGTATCGAAGCAATTATTCAGAAAGAACCCAAGGATGATAAAGCAACCATTATTATGCTAACGCATGTTGTGCGAGAAGGTGATATGAATGATGCAATCTCAAGCCTTGAAGCACTAGATGTTGTTTGTAGAAAAATTACTCGTATTCGAGTTGAATCATTGGGCTAGGAGGTTGTTAGAGAATATGTAAGCTACTGCAAATCCCATGAATGTCATAACTTAGCTTATTGAATTCGTTAAATAGCTACTGCTATTCATTTCTTTCAATAAACCTAACATTATAACACTCCTGTGATTTTCATTAGGCTTTCTATTCTTGTGCAGCCACCTAGGAATGCAGGGTATTATTATCAGTAAAACTGCATACATAATTGGATAGTGAACTAGGGTTAAAAATGAATTTTATAGAAACACGTGGCAATGATGGTAAGAGACCAGCGGAAGTAACTTTTTCTGAAGCTATTTTGGGACCAATGTCATCTTTTGGAGGCATTTATTCGCCTAAGTTTTTACCAACATTAGGGTTGTCCTTTTTAGAGAAACACCTTGATTCAAACTATCAAATGATGGCCTTGGATGTGTTGGAAGAATTTGGAATTGATATTGAGCAAAATGTAATAGATGAAGCTGTTAGTCTTTATAATCACTTCGATGATGCCAATAACCCAGCTCCACTGGTAAAGGTGAAAGATGATCTCTATATCAGCGAGTTATATCATGGGCCAACTCGGGCTTTTAAAGATATGGCACTTCAACCTTTTGGTGTGGTGTTATCTTCATTAGCTAAACAACGAGATGAAAATTACCTTATTTTAGCAGCGACCAGCGGTGATACAGGTCCCGCAGCTCTAGAAACATTTAAGAATCGCCAGAATGTTCAAGTGGTCTGTTTGTATCCTGATGGTGGCACATCCGATGTTCAACGCTTACAAATGGTGACAGAAGATGCAGACAATTTAAAAGTTATTGGTATCCATGGTGACTTTGATGATGCACAAAGTGCCCTGAAACTGTTACTCGCTTCTGAGACATTTAATGAGAAATTAAAAGAAAAGAATATTCATTTGTCTGCCGCAAATTCAGTTAATTTCGGGCGAATAATCTTTCAACTTATTTATCATATTCATAGTTATTTGGAATTAGTACGTCAAAAAGCAATTAACTTAGGTGATTTTATTTATCTTGATGTGCCGAGTGGAAATTTTGGTAATGCATTGGGTGGTTATTATGCAATGAAGATGGGGCTACCAGTAGAGAAAATTCTTATTGCCTCAAATAATAACAACGTATTAACACAATGGATCTCTACAGGAAAATATGATTTAAGAGACTCATCGGTTATACCCACCACCTCTCCTGCGATGGATATTTTAAAGTCATCGAATGTTGAACGAATTTTGTTTGATATGTTTGGTTCGGCACGTACAAAAGAGTTGATGTTACAACTGGATGAAGAAAAATATTATGTTTTAACAGCAAATGAGTTAGAGCAGTTACAAGAAGTTTTCTCGGCAGATTTTTGCACAGATGAAGAAGGTAAGAAGTATATCCAAGATACCTATAGTGAAGGTTATTTGATGGATCCACATACAGCGACATGCTTCAAAACCTATGAGACATGTAAAGACAAAGATTTGATAACCGTTGCTTATTCTACGGCAGAGTGGACTAAGTTCTCACCAACGATTGCAAATGCGTTAACAGGTGAAACGGATATAAGTGATCAAGATGCGTTAAAGGCGATTGCAGCTAAAGCCAATATTGAAATACCAGCACAGATTAACGCTTTATTTGAGTTAGATATCGTTCAGGATGTTGTGATTGATAAAGAAGAGATAGAAAAAGAGATTTTAGCATTTTTATAATTTTAACTGATGTTACGCAGTTAATAAAAATTAACCACAGATGCACGCAGATAAACACAGATTAAAAGCTTGTCTTTATTAGCACGATGCG
>JALVRY010000051.1 GCA_027024625.1 Thiotrichaceae bacterium | reverse complement strand
TTCGTTTCTTTTGGTCGAACAAAAGAAATGAACTCGTAGCCCAACCCCTTTTATTAATAAAATTGCTAAAAGTTCAAGGCTACGAAACTGCGTTGATAATTGTAGTGCGTAACATCAGTTATTAAATTATCCTAAATTCATGTCTTCAATACGGATTCACAGGCTCTTAACAATCAAAACTTCTTTTTGGAAGACTCAATACCTAACTGATAAGCAGACAACAGCGCCTGTTTAATCAGTGGATTCTCCTCAAGATTATCAATATCTAGTACTGACCGTGCAATATGACTCATCTTTTCTGCAATTCTACTATCACCAAAATCTTGCTTAAACGTAACAAAATCAAACACTCCATCCTGCAAATAATTAGCAGCAAGACCTTTTGCATTTGAAAAGATAATGGGATTAGACTCCATTGCATCATACAAATAAGAGTAAGTATCAATATTATTTGCTTGTGCAATAGTTCGATGTAAAACGTCAAAGTTATCCAACTTTTCTACTAGAGCATCTAAGTCTAGTGTAATAGAGGGATTGTAAACTTCTCCTTTAAAAGAAAAGTTCACTTGGGCATCAACGGTATTTTTCATAACAATTTTAAAGTCTCAGAATGTATAAAATACATCATATCACGACGGATAATTATATAAGTAGGAGTGCTGCTGATTTTTGAGCAAAACCTAAATTTTATCAGCAGATCAGCATGACCCCTTTATAACTCCCTCTCGCTGTAGTAACCTCCTACTCCGGTTTCCCCAATAAACCTAGAGGAGATAAATGGCCTACACCTCCGCTTACGAATACGATATTTTCATCAGCTATGCACATGATGATAATGGCGTATTGTCAGCAGAATCAGGTTGGGTTACACAATTCCATGACTACCTCAAAAATTGGTTAATCAAGCGTCGTCGCCTAAAAGGGCTGAAAATATGGTTCGATGATCAACTCAATGGCAACACAGCCTTCGATAAAGCCATACAAAACAGCATCAATAAATCAGCATTATTCTTTGTGCTGCACTCAGGTAACTACCAAGATTCAGCCTATTGCCGTAAAGAACTCAATTGGTTTTTAGAGCAAAATAACAAACTGCCGAATGGTGTAATAGTAGGTGATGAATCCCGTATTTTTAATATTCTTATCGAAAATATATCTTACCAAGATTGGCCAAAAGACCTAGCAGGTACCAGCGGATTCAAATTACACGATGCACAAGGCGATGAGTTTGGCTACCCAACTTCACCCAAAGCCGAGCTATTCAATCAGCAAATGCGGGAACTCGTTGAAGCAACAGCCAGCATCTTAGATAAAATGCCCAAACAGTCAGAAGCGGCTAAAGAAAAACCAGCAACTGACAACAAGCCCAAAATATTTATTGCCGATGTCGCCGACACACTGCAACCCTTTCGCAAGCGTTTGATTAACGAAATTGGTGATCAAGCAAGCATATTGCCATCACTACCACCACCCTATGAAGCCGTCGAGCACCAGCAAAAACTTAACCAAACACTAGAAGAAGCCAGCCTAAGCATCCACCTATTAGACCAATGGGCAGGGCGAGAAGTCGATGGATTGGAAGATGCCAGCTTCCCCCGTGTACAAGCAGAAGCCGCCGCAAATCAATCACAGCCATCGTTAATTTGGGTTCCCGATACCCTGCAAGCAGACGAAATAGAAGACGAGCAACAGGCTCAATGGCTAGAGCAACGAGAAAACGGCACGCGAGATACCGCAGGTTTTCAGTTTGTGCGTAGTAACCGACAGTCTTTTATTGAGCAGATCAAACAACTCATTGATGAGCTAAACAGCAATGCAAACACTAATCAGGAAACAAATAAATTCTTAATTGATACCCACCAAAAAGACCAACACTTTGCCTTTCAATTAGCCACCCTGCTCACAGGCAAACAAATCGACGTTGGTTTCAATCAAGAATCGAATGACCCAGTACAAAGCCTAGAAAACTTTGAACGAGCCGTTCAAGAAGTACAAAACCTCATTATTATGTTCGGTAGTGTCGCACCCGCATGGCTAAAAGGGCGTATCGAAAAAGCCATCAAAATTGTTGCCAACCAGCTTGGCACGGGCAATACCACCCTCGATGCAATTTGGGTATTTATGCTACCCAACTGCCCAGGAATGCAAGCCGTAGGGGAATTTCCACGCCTGTTAAAAATTAATTATTTAGGTAATTCCACCTCGCCGACCATAGATCAAACCGTGCTTGATGCATTATTAGACCCACAAAAAGGGGCTAGCTAAATGAATAACTTGCCTCAAAACCCCTTCGTCGGTCTACGCCCCTATGAAAGTAAAGACAGCCTCTAC
>JALVRY010000050.1:1360-2347 GCA_027024625.1 Thiotrichaceae bacterium | reverse complement strand
ATTTTAACCATTTTTTTCGCGTTTCATGAATACTTACACAGTCTCTTTAGCCTCGCCCAAAACAACAGTATTTCAATAACATATGGACGACACTAAAGTGTCATTTGCAACATTTAGGGCTTAATCAAAGCTTCCTTAATACAGGGCATATTCATCACCCAATTGGTATGAAACAAAATAATAACAACATGACGCAAAATCATTTCCCCTGCTCACAGTGTGGGGCGGATTTAATTTATTCTCCTGGCATTGGTGAATTACTTTGCGATTATTGCGGCTATAGCAATCCAATTCCTGAGTCGAATCAGAAGATCATCGAATATAGTTTCTCTGAATCTTTGCAGGCGTTAAATCAAAGTCAAAAACGCCAAGCATCGCACAAAACCATCATCAATATCATCCAATGTACCTCTTGCGGCGCTAGCTTTGAGTTACATGATAATGAGCACGCGGGGAATTGTCCTTTTTGTGATAGCCCTGTCGTAACAGACACACAAGAAGCCCGCTATTTTCACCCTGAATCGTTACTGCCTTTCGTTATCACTGAAGATCAAGCAAAAGATGCTTTCGATAAATGGATCAATAGCCGCTGGTTCGCTCCTTCTGCTCTCAAACAAAAATCAAAACGTGATGATAGGCTAGTCGGTATCTACCTTCCTTATTGGACATACGATAGCCTAACTCATACTTGGTACAGCGGACAACGTGGTGTAGTGTATTATGAACGCCAATATTATACCGCTATCATTAACGGCCGCCCCGTACGACGCACTCGCTCAATCCCGCGTGTGCGCTGGACACCTGTTTCAGGAAATGTGCAACTCTTTTTTGATGACATACTCATTGGAGCAACAAAAACATTACCCAGAAAAATCCTAGACCCACTCCAGCCTTGGGATTTACATAACCTAAAACCCTACTCCGAAGCTTATCTTAGTGGTTTTCGTAGTGAGATTTATCAGGTTGAATTAGACGAAGGTTTTTATC
>JALVRY010000050.1:0-1350 GCA_027024625.1 Thiotrichaceae bacterium | reverse complement strand
GCTTTACTCAGCAGATAAAGCAGGTGTTTTTGATAACGTAAATCAAGCAGTGCCAATCGGCTATGACAGCTATGGGTACCCTAGATTTTAAAGGGCATCATTTCTCTTTTGAGGCAATCGAAAGAGAAGCTTCTCCTCTGTGCATAGTCATCAAATTTCCATCTTTTCCTTCACAGACCTCTTCTTCTTTACCTGATTCATATCGATAAAAACACTTATCAGCACAATTTTCAGGCAGCTTAACCTGTATAGTTTTAGAACATGAAGGATTCTCTTGATCTGTAAAAACTAAGCTAACTTCTTTTTTCGATATTTTTGGATAATAACCATAAGACACAATTTCATCATATGATGCACATTGCTCATCTTCATCATCAGAGCACCACCACGCAGCTCCACCATGAGTACCCGAGACTTTTACATCAAACAACCATTGGTTATCATCGCATTGCAACTGAACCACTTCTGGCTTTAAATCACAAACACTTAACTGTTTTGTTTTTGGAACTATTGTTGTATCTGCTACCGAAGCTTTTTCTTTTAGCTCTCCCTCCTCTACAATATTGCTTACCACATGCCCCCATTGCACATCGTCAATCATCAAGTTAGCTTCTTCAGGAGCAATAATATCAATCTGCTTAATCGATATCCCTTGCTCCGCTATAAACCCAGTAAAACCAACACTATCAGGCTTTGCTGACTTTATTTTGAAATCTTCTTTTGAACCATCCGTCATCGTTAAGAGCATACTAATATCTTCTTGTTCCGTACCCTTATTTTGATGAGACAAACCTAAATAGGTTGGCTTCTTTCCTTCTTTAGCATCAAATGTAATAGAGGTTAGTCCAGCCAAACGTAAGCTGTAATTACTATCACTATCTATTGCTTGAATCTGCAAAGCATCTGGATGCAACTTTTTAGGATAGCTCACTTGGATAGGAGAATTAACGGACTTGCTGGCTACTTCTTTATCCCATCCCTCAAAGTTTTCAGGCTCTATTGCAAGTTTGGCTAACCATGGAAAGGGCGTAGCACCTGAATATAGTTTAATATGCTGCAAAGTAGCAGAATTCGCCATTGCGCCAAACGGTAAGGAAAAAAATAGGAGAAGAAATAGTCTTATGATTTTATTTGTTGTTAGTTTCACCACAATCAGCCCAAAGATCATTTAGTTTTTATAATAATCACTCCGTTTTAACATTTATGGCATTAACCAAAACTTAAGAAGCCTCTGATCAAATCGGAAGTGAGGCTTTAGAGACTGTGCAAATATTCATAACTTCCTTTCCTCAAGAGAGAACCTCGTTGATTATTTTGGGTTTTCTGCTTTAAAGGCATAAAATGAATCCG
>JALVRY010000049.1 GCA_027024625.1 Thiotrichaceae bacterium | reverse complement strand
GCCAATAATAGTTAAGTAATTCTTGCAGATAGCTTTCGGCATCTTCTAAGCTAATCGAATCTGCTGAGACATGGTAGGTTTCGTTTAGGTCGATAAAGTAGCCATCCTGATTGCAGTCAGAATTTGTGCTTAGACGATATAGCAAGTATTTAATCCAGAATGCTAGTTGATCCACCCCTTGCATTTTTCCTGATTTAATTTCAACTAGACCAATAGAAGGGTAAATATTATGTATATTGCCTGAGATTACCCAATCATCTGCGGTGGTATTTGCTAGCCTAATTTTTATCGCTAAGGGTTCAGCTTTTTCATCATGTAATATGTCACTTGCATGTTCTAATAGTGGTTCAATATCATCACTAAGAGCTTGCATGGTTTCATCGGCGACTTGCCCATGCGGGAGTCGTCCTTCGGCATAGAGGTGTTTTTGTGTGGTTTTTAGGCTTCGATGTTCTAGCCATTCGTTCAGCAAACGGGCTTTGAGTAAATATTTTTCTAAATAATCCAATTCAAATGGCTCATCATCCAAAGCCTGTTCTGCGTGATCGCCAAGGTAAATGCCTAAGCGTTGTTGGAAGAAATAACGAATGGGGTGTCTGAAGAAACTAATCAAACGGTTAACATCAATTTCCCGCCATGCCGCGTCTGGAGCATCGAGTATTTCTATTTCCCATTGAGTGTCTTGTTCTTCGGCGGGTGTATTAATCTGGCTTGCTACTTTACACCAATAGCTGTCGTAGCTTTTAGGTGGGTGAAAATAATAGCTGTGATAAGGTTGTAAACGGTGTTGCTGTGTGATGATTTGAGAGTAGGGGGCTTCCTTATCGCTAGCAAAACGTATATCTAGGTAATCCAATAATTCCTTGAGTAAAACAGAGGCTTGTTTTTCTGTGTTGTCTTTTATGTTACGCCCAACATAAGACAATATCAGCGTGTCTTGTGCTGAAAGTAGGGTTTCTAAAAAAAGATAACGGTCTTCATCGCGTGAATTGGGGTCGCTGACGCGATAATGCTGTTGCATTAAGTCAAATTCTGTTTTACTGCCTTGTCGTGGGAAGCTGCCATCGTTTAGACCTAAAACGGCAATGACTTTGAATGGCAAATTCCGCATAGGTTTAAAGCCACTAAAGGATACACCACCACTCATAAAGGCTCGTAAATTACTATTTTCCTCTAAATTCTTTTCAAGGATTAATCGTAATAATTGCCGAGAGATTAGCTCATCACCAAGCTGATTTTGTTTGAGCAGGTCATCAATGCTGTCGCGAACACTTTGTAAATAGCTATCATCGACCTGATTATCGTCAAAAAAACAATCCAACAATTGATTAATGATAATCTGCCAGTCTGCCAAACATTGTGGTTTTGCCAATCGTTTGCTGTAAAGAGCTAAAGCCCCGTACATCTGCCAGAATTTTCCTAGTACCTCACTAGCATTGCCTTCGACTTGTGAAACGGGGGCGATACCGTTAAATAGCTCATGGGTTTCACCAACCGCATAGCCCATAAATAATCGATCTTTAGCCTGATCCCATGTGTTTTGTGAGATAGCGGGTAGACCTAATTTATTTTTATGGTGCTCATCCTTTCCCCAGCGTACCGCTCCTGCATCTAGCCATTCTCGTAGTAGCTCAATTTCATCATCGTCTAAGTTAAATCGTTGACGGACTTCTGGTACATCTAAATAGGCTAAAACCTCTGAATACTCAAAGCGGCTATCAGGCAAGCTGAATAGCTGTAAAAATGCACGGATTAGCGGGATGTCCCTAGTCTTATCCGCATCACTTAAATTCCAAGGAATGTATGGTTTACTCTCTGATTTGTGAAACACAGCATCAATATAGGGGGCATATAAACTAATATCAGGAGCAACGACGAGTATATCCTCAGGGCTAAGTTCAGGAGAGTTGGCTAAGCAATCTAGTAGCTGATTGTGTAAAACTTGGATTTCTCGCAGTGGGCTATGGCAACTATGCACAAGTACACTGGAATCATTACTAAGAGAGATTTTTGCAGTATTAATATCAGGGTCAAATAAATGATAAATATCAGATTTAACTTGTCCTAATACCGTGTGTGGCTCTGGCTCTTCAAAATATTCGATACTTTCTGCGGCACTTCCTACTGAGATTAATTGATCAAAAAACACCTGTCCTTGTCGACCCCATGAGGACAATAGACGATTGCCTGTTTCCATATACACCGAGGAATCTGGATTGTTTAAACGTGTTTTTGCTGCGACTTTCTCTGAGACTAAATCTAGCCAGTATTGATTTGTCGGGGCAAGCAGATAAAAATCTACCTGTATTTCAGTGCATTCTGCAAGTTGGAGTAGAGTATTTAATACC
>JALVRY010000048.1 GCA_027024625.1 Thiotrichaceae bacterium | reverse complement strand
CCACTAAAGGGTGTAAAGATTCTAGTCATTGATGATGAACCAAATATCCTCAAAGCCATGAATATTTTATTAGTAAACTGGGAATGCAAAGTTGAAACTGCAGAAACATATGATCAAGCTTTAGACAGTGCTTTAAATAATATTCCTGATGTTATTTTATGTGATTATCGTCTGCAAAATAATATGACTGGAATCCAAGCATTAGCGTCTTTACAAAAAGAGTTAAAACAAGAAATTTCGTCAATTATTATTTCCGGAGATACTGATCCAAAGATACTCCAGACGATTCAAGAGCACGATAAAGTTTTACTTTCCAAACCCATTCAACCCACCGAACTTCATTCAGAAATAAATCGTCTTATCTCCTAGGTGAAATCAGGAAGCTATATTACTCAAATAAAATCTAATCATGAGTTATTAAACTTTTAGGGGTTTTCACTCATGAGACTACAAAGCTAGCCTGATAATCTTAAGTTTTTAATTTGTGGTGGAGACTTTGGTGAATAATAATAAACAGTATTTTAAGGGGAGGATCAGCGTATTCTTAGCAGTGTTTCTATCTTGTTTTTTAATAACCTCAAATGCTTGGGCAGCGTTTGGGGTAGTTAATGGAGAAAATGCAGATAGTGTATTAGGACAAGCTGATTTTGTTAGCGGTTCTTCAGGTACTGGAAATAACCGTTTTGCTAGTCCACGCAGTGTTGTTGTTGATGCAGCAACAGGTAAGGTTTTTGTTGCGGATTCTTCTCATCATCGTGTTTTACGTTTTAGTTCGGCAGATGCTTTGACTAATGGTGCTGCCGCGGAAGCTGTTTTAGGGCAGACTAATTTTACCAATATATCAGCCAATCGAGGGCTTTTCTTTCCAACAGCAGCAACTTTAAATGCCCCTCGTGGATTAGCTATGGAAAGTGGAAATTTATGGGTAGCAGATTATCGTAATAACAGAGTACTACGCTTTGATAATGCTGCAACGATAGCCAGTGGAGCATTTGCAACACAAGTGTTAGGGCAGGCAAACTTTGGAACTACTGCTTCTGGAAACACAAACAGCTCGTTATTTCGCCCAATTGATTTAACCATACGAAATAACAACCTTTGGGTTGTAGATGCAAACAATCATCGTGTTATTCGATTTGATGCTGTCACAACCAAACCATTAAATGGTGGTGCAACCGCTGATAGTGTTTTAGGACAAGCCAACTTTAATCAAAGTGCCAGTGGCACAAGTAGCACAAGATTTGAAGACCCAAGTGGAATAGTGATAGATAGCTCTGGAGTACTGTGGATTTCTGATACAACCAACCAACGCATTTTACGCTTTGACAATGCCGCCACCTTAAGTAACGGGGCAGCAGCTGATGGTGTGTTAGGGCAAGCAACTTTTACTACTGATGTCTCGGGTACAACTCAAGCTATGCTCAGGGAACCAGGAGGATTAGATGTAGATGGATCTGGACGCCTATTTGTAACAGATATTGATAATTATCGCGTATTGATTTTTAACAGTGCAGCAACAAAAGCGAATGGGGCTAACGCAGATTTTGTGCTTGGACAGCCTGATTTTGTAACGAATACATATGGAGTAACACAAAATACCTTTAGCTCAGTATCTGATGTTTTTGTAGATACCACAAGAGCTGACACATTATGGGTTGCGGATAGAGGAAATCACCGTGTGTTACGATTTGTGTTGGCTGCATTAAATGGTGGTAATGCAACACAGGCAGTACCCGTGTTTGGAGTCTATGGATTATTTGCTTTAATTTTTGGACTATTATTCTTAAGTAAACGCCGAATTAGCTAGTATCTAGAAAGCTAAAATATATACACCCCCCCTAGTTTTTATTACTTTCTGACTCCGAAAATACTAAAAACTAGGGGGGGTGTATTTTTAATCCTCATGGTAGCCATCCCAAACTTCAATATCATCAACCCATTGATGCTTTGGGTTATTATCGCTGTAGATTTGTGAAAGCATGATAAAATCAACAGGCTTTTCTGGTAATACATTGGGGCCAATATGGTCTTTAATCACTTGACCATTTATTTTCCAGAGTGCTCGACTATTACCATCTTCATTCCAACTCCAGAAAAATTCGGTTTTAAACCATTTCTTTATAGGAACTTCGATCTCTTTATTATCAAACTTCCAGTCGGGGTCTATTTCTGAATCATGATCACCCTGCCAACGCCAATACATTTTACCGTCTTCTTCCATATTGATATAAGAAATAAGACGGAAACCTGTACCTTCGTCATAGTCTTTCGTTTTCCATTCAAAAAAAGTACGCCATGTATCAGTTCCTTGAATGCTTTCTTCATCAAGCTTTATCCAGTATTTGATAT
>JALVRY010000047.1:1617-2355 GCA_027024625.1 Thiotrichaceae bacterium | reverse complement strand
GTATTTAGGCCTTATTTTTTTATCATTTATGTCTATTGTTGAGTTAATGAAGTAACCATCAACTTACAAATCATCTTGTAAGTTGATGGCATTATATTTACCAAATAAATGGACTTTCAGGTGCATGATAGGTATGACACTGCAAGCCAACCTTCTCGTATGGTTCTTCTGAGTTATACTCATAGTCATAACTGCCAGCAGAAGCCACACTTGCCATAGTGGATAAAGCAAAAACACCCACTGCAGCCAATAACTTCAATATTTTAGATTTCATAATGCAATTCCTTTTGCAAAGTTTTAAATTACAACTATCCGATTAAATGTAGTTTTTAGTTACATATTTTAATAGTCTAGTAATGACGTCCACTGTAATAAGCTTTAGCTAAACGGTTAGATTCCCAAGCTAAGCTTGTTGCTGCACGTCTCATCGCTGCTGCCTGTTTACGCAAATGGATAGGGTTATAGCCATGTCTTAAAGCATAACGAACAGCCGCTTCTTTTTCAGATGCCTCATGATTAAGTTCATAGGCTTGGGCTCGAGCCTCATTTGCCTCATGTACGATGCCTGATGCACTAGCTTGACCAATCGAAAAAAGTGCAACAACACTGGCGATAACTACTGGTATTTTCTTCATATCACAACTCCTTTTGTGAATTAGTAAAACACCCAAACCTATACAGATTTAGGTAATTAACCCTCATCAAAAGCTCTAAATAAAGCTCCTAGCAGACTATCTG
>JALVRY010000047.1:0-1607 GCA_027024625.1 Thiotrichaceae bacterium | reverse complement strand
AATGAAAAAGAATTGTTTAGATTTATTGTGACACTATCAAGGAAATAACTCGTTAAAATAAGTCCTTGCTTCCATACCTATTAAGAGTTACAAAAAGCTAAAAGGTGCCTTAACTCAAGATTAACAATAATGATAAGAAGCATATCGTACAGGTTATAAAGCCTGCCCATTAGTTATTTTAATTTTTATGATTTCTTCCAAAGAAAGCCGCTAATCCCAAAAATTGCTAACATCATCATGAGAATGAACCAGTTATTCCAAATTACATAGGGTGTTGAGCCGGTAAAACCTTGAGCTTTTCCTGTGATGATTTTTGTTACATACTGATCAGCGGTCTGTATAACCCGACCTTTTTCATTGATAATGCCAGAAACCCCCGTGTTTGTGGCTCGCAACATATACCGCCCCGACTCTAAGGCTCGCATTCTTGCAATTTGCATGTGCTGCATCGGTTCAACTGAGCCTGCA
This sequence comes from Thiotrichaceae bacterium, assembly GCA_027024625.1. Lineage (GTDB taxonomy): Bacteria > Pseudomonadota > Gammaproteobacteria > Thiotrichales > Thiotrichaceae > S015-18. Next base: position 1,139 of record JALVRY010000047.1, on the reverse strand, counting down.
AACCAGCCATCATTGCTTAAATTGATTAGCATTGTTGCATCAGGTAAGCCATTGACACTTTCATCACCATAAACATCCTCATAACAAATCGACATCTGTGCCGTTTGCCCTGCGACGTTTAGCGTGGTTTTGCCCTGCCCTTTACCCACACTATCGTAAGGCAACATGATCCAGTTTTCCATAAAACGCAGGTATTCTAAAAAAGGCACATACTCACTAAATGGCACCAGATGATGCTTAGGGTAAATATCAATCTCACCCGTTTGCGTAATTGACATCACACTGTTGTAGTCTTTTTCCGTATCAAAATTATGGTAAAAACCGCCCAGTAATAAATCAGATTGCTCCACAACCGCCGCCGCTCGCAGTGGCTCTATCACCTCGGCAGATACTTGACCAAACCAATCGGGAATCGCCGTTTCAGGCCAAATAATTAAATCACTGTCCCAGCTTTTCTCGGTCATTTCACGATACATATCTAGCGTGGGCTGCTTGAATTCAGGTTTCCATTTATTTTCCTGTGCAACATTACCCTGTAATAAAGCGACTTTGATTGGCTTAGCTGTTGGCTCAGTCCAATCAATAAAACCAAGTGCAAAAGAGCTTAATAGAATAATTGAAGATACGCTAGCCGCGACAATTCGCTTTTGTGTAGAACCAATCACCAGCAGAACAATCGCACCTGCAAGCACAGCATTTAACCAGCTAACGCCCAATACACCAGTTACAGGAGCAAGATTAGCTAACCATGTATCAATTTGACTTTGCCCCAAACGTAACCACGGAAAGCCGGTTAAAAACCAGCCTCTGAACCATTCAACCAACACCCACGCCGCTGGATAAAGCAGTAATAATTTGCTTTGCGTGCTTTTTTGCTTAACTAGGTTTGTTAGCCAGCCCAAGGGAATAATGAGTGAGGAAATAAAGAGAACAAATAAAAAAGTAAGCAATACTGCCAAAGCCCAGTGAGCACCACCGAAGAAGTGTACACTGTAATAAATCCAATACGTTCCTGTCGAGAACATGCCAAAACAGAACGACCACGCAAGAAAAATATGCTGCTTACGCGTTTCGGCTGTTAACAAGAAATAAAATAAAACCGCAGGTGCAAGTGAGGCAAAGACAACCAGCTTAAACGG
>JALVRY010000046.1 GCA_027024625.1 Thiotrichaceae bacterium | reverse complement strand
GTGTTGATAATGAGTGATATTGCCTTCGGCATCGGTGTGGGTTTTTATCTGTCCCTCTTCGTCGTATTGATAGCTTATTTGGCTATCGTCGTGTTGCAGGATTCGCGAGAGATTGCCGCGAAGATTATTATCACTTTTTTGATATTCGTAATGGGTTACGTTGTTGTCGCTGTTGCTGTTGCTGTCGCCGTCGCCGTCTGTTTCTGAGGTCAAGCGACCGAGTACATCGTAGCGTAATTGTTGACGATAACCTTGGGAGTTTTGCAAAACTTTAGGGCGATGATATTGATCATACTCGATGCGGTGTTGGCTATTATTGGGGAAGTCTATGCGTAGCACTTGCCCTTTTTCATCATGGCGGTAGCCCTTTTGTAAAGCACACCCCCCCAGTTTTACATGATGTTTTATTTTATATTTGAAACGTCATGTAAAAGTGGGGGGGTGTGCAATTAAGTATTGTGTCCCTAGAATTCCCAGTGTCCCTAGAATTCCCCCTGCTTATAAATGTCCTTTTTAATTAATGACTTATAGCTTAACTTACTGGCATTGACACTGAGTTTTTGTTTATGGCTTAATAAGCTTCATCCTCAGGCACAAGCCCATTAACAAAACTTAATATATCAGATGCTATATAGTTAATAGCTTTATCCAAACAATCAAAATCATCTATAGAAAAAAAACAAATTTGTCCTGTTTTTTGATTAATACAGTAGGGATCTCCTGTGTTGTTATGAGCAAATGGAATTAAGTAGTCAGGTAGGAATCTCTTTTTATTTACATAAAGGTCATAATTATCTTCAATAGTCATTCCTTTATCAAATAAAGGGTATTTAAGTGAGTCAAATACTTGAATGTCTAATGCATCCCATTCGCCACTTGGTTCGATATAAAAGTTTTTTTTGGGTGTACCCCCATTGTATTTTAAGTAAAAATCAGCAAATTGGAGGGGGAACTTAAAACCTAAGAAGCTCTCAATTTTCAAGATGTCTGATGTGTAGATTTTTTGTCCTGTCTTTAAAAATGGATTATTAGTAATCACTTACAACCACCCCTTCTTTGTATTGGGTTTGCTAAACGTCCTCTATCTTGTACGCCTTGTACCGCGTTTTTACTTCCATATTTAACCCCATGTGTTTGTTCGAACTGCTTTACAGAGCCTTGATGTGGTACAGTTGCTTTATGAGCGTTAGTTTCAACTAACTGTAGCGTAGCTTTCCCTGTAGAAGAATCATAATCGGCAACATGATGCCATGTATAGTTATCTGGAGTTTTTGAAAAGCCAGCAGCAATATTAGCTTGAGTAAAATCCCTTCCTCTAGAACCCTGTAACGGAATATTTACTATGTTTTTTTGACCTGAACTAACGGGATATAATGAATTTGAACCTGCAAAATCAACAGTCGGGAATTCAGCCAACCCCAGTGGATCAACCCACCCACTAGGATCACTAACATAACTCTGCGGATTAGTACCACCCTCCAAGCCAATAGGATCAGGGCTAATATACTGTGCCGCATCGGGATCATAATACCTGTGCCTATTATAATGCAAGCCACTTTCTACATCTTCCCATTGTCCTTGGAATCTTATTTTACAGTCAGTTTTTATCTGTTTGTCATTACCATTAAAGCTTGCATCATTTCTTGCCTTTCCCCATGTATCCAGTTGCCCAGACCAAGCGGTATGTTTTCCGTCTTCTGTTATTAGCTCTTTGGGCGTGCCTAAATGATCTGTCACTACATAAAAAAGTTCATCCTCAGCGGTGCGTTTGGCTAGCGGTATAAAGCTATTGGGTTGGTATATCCATTCGTCGGCCTTGTCCCATGCGATTGTGCCGTCGGCGTAGATGGGGGCTTCTTGGGTTAGGTTATCGCCTTCCCAGTGGTATTGTGTGCCGATAATGGTTTGTTCAGTTTTATTCTCATTTTTGCTGATATTCTGCGTTTGATTAATCTTGCGAATACGCCTGCCTAAGCCATCATAATGATACTCAAAGTTCTCACCTTTGGGCGTTTGTAGTTGGGTCAGTTGCCCTTCGGCATTCCAGCGGTATTTCCACACTTTGGGGCGAAAGCCTTTTTGGTTGCTGGTTTTTTCTATTTGTCTGCCTGCATCGTCGTATAAATAATGGACATTGCCTTTGCGCGTTACGCGCCCCGCTTTGCTGTATTGATAATCATTTTGTGCGTCAGTTCCGAGTGATTTTGCGATGTGTTGGCTGGCGGGTTGTTGGTTTGCGGTGTATTGGTATTGCTCTTGTTTAGGCAATGTGGCGGTGTTTAAGCCTGTGTTATTTTCGTAAGCGTATTGGCGTAGGCTGATTTGTTGTCGGCTGTCGTAGGTGGTTTTTTGTATTCCTCGGTGTATGTC
>JALVRY010000045.1 GCA_027024625.1 Thiotrichaceae bacterium | reverse complement strand
GATGTTTTAGATACTTTGCTTGATATGCGAAAACAAGGTCTTGTACGAGCGGTTGGCATCTCTAGCAAAACAAGCAATGGTGGTTTACTCGCATTTGAAAAAGACTGTGATGTTGTCATGGCTTGCTATAACCCCATTTACACGGATGAGCTTCCTGTATTGCAAGCTGCTGATAAAATGCAGCGTTCCACCTTAATCAAAAAGGCATTTGCTAGCGGACATTTGGATAAGCTTAGCGATAAGAACCCTGTAGAAACCGCATTGGAATTTATTTTTCAACAAGCAGGGGTTAGTAGTATTATTCTTGGAACAATTAACCCTCAACACTTGCAACAAAATGTAGAAATTACTGAGAAAATATTGTGTCAATTCGGCGATTAATTTACAGCATTGCAATTTATTTTCTCGTTCCAATTATTGTATTACGATTGTTCATCCGTAGCCGTAAGAACCCAGCCTTTCTCCATCGTATTTTGGAACGCTTTGGCTTTATTCCAACGATTACAGACAAACCTGTTATTTGGCTGCATGCCGTTTCTGTCGGCGAGGTATTGGCTGCTAAGCCACTTATTAATAGGCTAATTGAGCAATATCATAATCATCATATTCTCGTAACATGTACGACACTCACGGGTTCAGAAGCATTACAAAATACATTTGCTAGCCGCATCAAGCATTATTATTTTCCCTATGATTTATTCGGTAGCCTGCGTCGTTTTATTAAACGTAGCCAGCCTAGTAAGCTCATCATCATGGAAACTGAAATTTGGCCAAATCTTTACGCAAGCTGTAAAAAACAAAACATCCCGATTATTATCGCCAATGCTCGACTTTCTCAGCGAGCGATGAAATCTTATCTCAAGCTACAAACTTTAGTTGCGGAAACATTATCTAATGTTTGCTTAATTGCAGCTCGTGGAAAGGAGGATGCAAAGCATTTCAAACAACTTGGTGCGACGGATAAACACCTGCAAGTTATTGGTAATATTAAATTTGATTTAGAATTACCTGAGCAACAAATAGACATGGGGAAAGTTTTTCGTCAACAATGGGGAGAAAATCGCCTTGTATTAGTCGCGGCAAGCACACACAAGGGTGAAGATGCTCCCATATTAAGTATTTATCAAAAGTTATTAGAGTCTGTCCCAGACTTACTTTTAGTGCTTGTACCACGTCACCCTGAACGCTTTGATGAAGTCTATCAACTTGCACAACAAACAGACTTACAAGTACAACGTCGCAGCTCTGGTGATAGTTTCCAACAACATAATCAAATTATCATTGGCGATAGCATGGGCGAGATGTTTAGCTGGTACGCTGCTGCTGATATTGTATTTATGGGAGGAAGTCTAGTGGAAACAGGAGGCCATAACCCATTAGAGCCAGCCGCACTCGCCAAGCCCGTTGTCTGTGGGCCCTATACTTTCAACTTTTCTGAGCTATTTCCTTTACTAGAAAAACAAGGAGCTGCATGGGTAATGCAGGATGAGCAGTCAGTCTATGAGCAACTATTAACTCTACTGAATAAACCTGAACTAAGAGCAAAAGCAGGCAATGCAGGAAAATCATTGCTAGAACAACATCAAGGTGTAATTGATGTATTATTGGAAAAAATAGCAAGTTGTTAAAACACACCACACCGTACTTCTGAAAAATACTGTATTCATAAAAACAATATGATACATAGGCTACAAGAGAGACCTTTTCACGAAAGATCTCTAAGAATAATAAACCTTACTCAGGAAGTAAGCCCTATGAAAAAACTATCACTATTTTTACTCTTTAGCCTTGCAGTACAACCTCTCTATGCCATTGGCATTTATAAATGGATTGATGATAATGGCAAGGAAACCTATGGTAATAATCCACCAGAAAATGTCGTCAAAAACCAAGTAACTTTGCCGGAAATTACCATTATTGCAGGCCCGAAGGAATATCAAGAAACATCAAACTCTGAATTAAACTCTACAGTGGTAACAAAAGAAGACGCGTCTCAACAACAAGAAGAAAATGTTGCAAGAATTATCGAAATCATATCACCCAAAGATGATGAAGCAATTCGAGCTAATGATGGTAATATATCAATCAGATTCAATATTGAACCTAAACTTAAAGAGGGTGAGAGTATTGTTGTTTATCTTGATGGAAAGCAGCAAACCATTAGCTCATCGCCTACTGTAAAATTTGAGTCACTAGATCGAGGCACACATAGCCTTTTCGCAGTAAGAAGAGACGCCTCAGGCAATGCGACTAGCAATAGTAAAAACATTAAATTTCATGTTTTAAGACACTTCAGATAAGTTCCTATAGCAGGGCAATCGCATTGAATTTTAAGTTATTTAATATCAAACACTTAGAATTATAGAAAATAG
>JALVRY010000044.1 GCA_027024625.1 Thiotrichaceae bacterium | reverse complement strand
TTACATACGACAATGGGCTAGTGATAGAGAAAAAGTCCATACATGAAGCAAGTGGAAAGTGGGATTTAATAATGTTCCACCACTCATTTGAACATGTATATGATCAATCCGAAGTGCTACAAAAAGCGCATGATTTATTAGATGTAAATGGGCAGTGCCTTATTCGAATACCAACCGTATCATCCTATGCATGGGTACACTACGGTATAGATTGGGTGCAACTTGATGCTCCTCGACACCTATTCTTACACTCGGTTGAAAGTATGCGTCAACTGGCAGAAAATAATGGCTACAAATTGGAACATGTAATCTACGACTCAAATGCACTACAGTTTTGGGGAAGTGAACAATACAAGCAGGACATTCCGTTACGAGACAAACGATCTTATGCTGAAGGCATTGAACATTCTATTTTTACAAAGAAAGAAATAAAAGCCTTCGAAAAACGTGCAAAAGAATTAAATTCACATGATCAAGGTGATCAAGCTGCATTTTATCTTAGGAAGATTACATAAAGTAAAAGTGCAAGATCTGTTAGCCATCAAACGCTTTAAAATGAACGACATCGTATGCAAAAAAAAATACTCGCCATCTCTTCCCCTGGTGGACATTGGATACAGCTCAACAAAATATGTGATGGCCTGTTAAAACAACAAGCTCACAATATTGTCTATGCTGTGCCTGCATCACTATTTAAGGCAAAACAAGAAAAGAAACTCTACAATATCGTTGATGTCAGTGCAGACAACAAACTCATGCTAATCCCTTGCGCATTTCAAGTCTTATATATTTTGTTAAAGGAACGCCCTGATACTGTTATATCAACAGGAGCCGCACCGGGTGTTGTTACTATGCTAATCGCCAAGTTCTTGCGCATCAACACGATATGGGTCGACAGCATTGCAAATGTTCGACAAATTTCACGCTCAGGTCGAATGATTAAGAAGCATGTGAATACTTTTTTAACCCAATGGGAGTATTTAGAAGATGATAAAGCTCAGTATAAAGGAGCCATTTTATGATCTTCGTTGCCGTTGGCACACAGTTTCCTTTCGATCGACTCATTAAGGCAGTTGATGAATGGGTTGGAGAACACAATGAAACCGCATTTGCACAAATTGCTGATGGTAAATATATACCAGAACACATGCAGTGGGAGCGATTTATCGATAGTGAAGTTTATAATCAAAAAGTAGAACAAGCTTCATTAGTTATTGCACATGCAGGAATGGGAAATATCATCACAGCAAGTGAAAAAGAGGTACCCATCATTGTTATGAACCGTCAATACAAACTTGGCGAACACCGTAATGATCATCAAGCCGATGGGCTAAAATGGATGGGCAAACTTACTGGAGTCTACACAGCACCAACAAACGAGGCTCTCGTTGCACTACTCGATCAATATCACACCCTAGTAAAACCTAAATTTTCTGATAATAACCGACGTAATGAACTTATCCAGTTTATACAGTCACAGTTATGAGAATTATAAGGCTATTCAATGAATGATAACAAACTGCTGATTCATAGTTTCTTCTCAATCATTGCTCGCTTTGTTGGTGTTGGGCTTAACTTTCTTTTACGTTATGTTATTACTCGTAATTTGGCTGTATCAGAAGCGGGGATTTTATTCTTGTTAATGACATTTATTCCAGGAGTTTCGTTAATTAGCCGCATTGGTTTAGAACAGTTGCTAGTAAAGAAAGTCGCAAGCATAAAAGACAGTCAACATGCTCTACGTTCTGCTTTCTTAAAAAATAGCTATAAAATTACTGTAGCAACCTCTTTTATTGCAACTGCTCTTTGGCTACTTGCAGCACCTTATATGCGAAGCTCTTTTTTTCATAATAGAATCTCACTGGATCACCTTTTATGGGCAGGTGTCAGCTTATTCTTCTTTAGCTTACTGATAATTAATACGTTTTATCTAAAAGCAATAAAACGCACAATTACCTCTGTGCTAATGCAAAACGCCTTACCTGCCGTCTGCTTTCTTGCTTTACTTGGAATATTTTGGCCTGAATTTACACAAAATCAGCAATTCATCGAGTTGTATATTATCTCCTTAATTGGAGCTGGTCTTATTTCTTTACTACTCACTTGGCCTCACTTCGATAAAAAATCAGAAATAACGGAAGGCTCTCTTAGCATCAGAGAAATGACAAAGCAGTCACTCCCTCTTGCCCCTATTTCTTTTTTCTCCTTTATTATGCTCTGGGCAGACACTTTAATGGTTGGTTTATATTTAGATACGACTCATGTTGCCTTATTTAATACCGCTGCGACTATTTCATTTGTTAGCTTATTTTTTCTCGGTGCTCTTGATTCAACAATCTACCCCCGCCTATTGAATATCGCCAAGCAAACTCCAATACAACTTAAATCTTTCTTTTGGCAAGCAACTTTATTAGTCATTTTCATCCTCTTATCTGTTACTGCCCTAATGTCACTATTTTCAGCACCTATACTTAGTGTGTTTGGAGAAGAATATGTTGCTGCACAATCTAGCTTAATGATTTTACTATTAGCTCAATTTCTACGAGCAACAAGTTTAACTTTCTCTTTTATGTTTATTATCCGAGAAAAAGTTCATTACCTAAATATAATTTTAGTGCTTTCATTGGCGATCAACCTTGTAAGTAATGTCCTTCTAATAAAAGCTTATGGAATGAATGGAGCGGCCGTTGCAACATTACTTGCAAATGGTTTTCTTGCAATTTCTGTTATCATTGTTTTTTATTATAAAAAATTATTAGAGCGGTAGAATAAAAACACATGCCTAGTATTTTAATCATCCTTTTTGTTCTTTCTATCTTCGTGCCTGTAGAATTTCATTATATGGCAGGAAGTTTACGCATCGAACCTTACCGTATCGTGTTAGCTATCGCTCTAGTCTATAGTTTACTTAACTTCAAGCGATTACTTGAACAGGCTGACTTACTCGATATTCTTCTATTTACCCTAGTAGGCTTAACTTTTACTAGCTTTGTTTATAACCATAATTTGCAAAAAGCATTTGAATCAACAGGTATCTACGCCATTGAAACATTGGGGGCATTTTATTTGGCAAAGTTATGGATCACGACACCAAAGCGTTTCTATAACGTACACATAGGCTTTATTAGTATTCTTGTTTTACTCTTTGGCTTTGGTGTTTACGAAAGTTTTTACCACCACCGCATATTACACGAATGGGCAAAAATGATTACGGGAAATGACTCTCTCGACTATCGACTCTATACTCACTACTATGTACGTTTAGGCATATTACGTGCAACCAATGTATTTTCTCACCCCATACTCTACGGAACCATTGCTGCCCTATTCTTCCCATTTATGGTGTTGCTGACTCTATTTACCTTTAAAAAGCGTTATCTTATCAGCAACTTTGTACTCTTTTCTTCAATGATGCTGACTCTTTCATCCGCTCCCCTACTCTCTCTAATATTTCAGGGCATGTCAGCCATTGTTGTAAAATTTTGGCATGGCTCTCAACGTTTCTGGTTTGCCTTTAGTTTTATTGGCATTGCAGGAGCCATGTTTCTGCAAATTTTCTCTAATCGCGGCTTTTTTGGTATCCTCGTTTCTTACTTAACATTCAATCCAATTACAGGTTATTACCGAATGTTGCAGTGGAAATATTCAATGCATGATATTAATGACAACCTATTATTTGGCATCGCACATCATGACTGGCATCGCCCTGCATGGCTAACCGAGAGTATTGATAGCTTTTGGTTACTCCTTGTTTTACAACATGGAATTATTGCTGGTGCTATTTTATTCTTTGCTTCATTTTATGCTGTATTTTACTTTCTAAATCGATTACACCTCTATCATTCTTATGCACGTTGGATGATTACCTCTTGGATTCTCGCGTTTACTGCTATGATACTCATTGGATTTACTGTTGACTTTTATGGAAAGCTACAGCCTATGTTTTTCTTCTTTTTAGGGGCAATTGCATGGGCACGCTTTCCTGATATTGTTAATAAAAACATGGATGATTTTACAGAGAAAAATCAACTAGGAGCTTATCCGAGAACTAATAAGCTACTAGTAAAAGATGAAACTTAATTCTTTACCTTAGTCTGTATTCAGTTCACTGATTCAGGATAAAAACAAAAAGTCTAGCTCTATTTCTCAATCTATAAAGTCACTAATTTAAATTGAAGCAGAAATAAGCTAGACATCTATTACAGGAGAACATATGCGAGCACGATTTATTAGTCAGCCAGTTTTTATGTTTTTAGTTAGCATTAGAAATACTCTACTTCGCTTCCGCACTGGTTACTATCGCCTTGTCTACGGAATGGATATTGCAAAAGATGTAAGAATTTCCTTTAAAGCGAGAATTGATAAAACCAATCCTAAAGGCTTGAGTATTGGAGAAAAAACGTATATCGCCTTTGATAGTATTATTCTCTCCCATGATTTTTCAACACGCCGACATGAAGCACGCACACAAATTGGCTCATGCTGTTTTATTGGTTGCGGATCAATTATCTTACCCAATGTCTCCATTGGCAATCATGTGATAGTTGGAGCAGGTAGCGTTGTTACTAAAGATGTTCCATCAAATAGTATCGTTGCTGGTAATCCTGCAAAAATTGTTAAATCAGATATCCATACTATCGAATATGGCATGCTTTCGGGTAAATAATGCAATCTGTTGATATTATTTTAGTTTCTTACAATACCGTAGATTATACGCTACGTGCCTTAGCTTCTGTTTATGAGCAAACTCAACAAAGTAACTTCACCATTATCGTTGTTGATAATAACTCATCCGATGATTCAGTTATCCAAATTAAAAATAACTTTCCTGATATAAAACTCATTACATCAGACAGAAATTTAGGGTTTGCTGGTGGTGTTAACCTAGCGACAAGTTACGCAACAAGTGAATATATTTTACTGCTAAACCCTGATACCTTAGTGCTAAATGGCGCAATTGATAAACTACTACAATTTGCAAAAAAGCACCCTAGTAACGGTATATGGGGTGGAATTACCCTAAATGATGACTTGAGTATTAATACACATAATGCATGGGCAGAAGAAACTATTACAACTCTATTCTTTGGTGCATTCGCATTAAATAGAATCTTTTCACAAAGTTGCTTTTTTAATCATGCTAATTATGGCTGTTGGAAACGAGATCGAGAAAAGACTGTTGATATCCTTCAAGGTAGTTTCTTTTTAACATCCAAACAACTATGGGACAAACTAGAAGGCTTAGATGACACCTTCTTTATGTACGCTGAAGAAGCCGATTATTGCTATCGTGCAAAACAACTAGGCTATCAGCCTATTATCACTCCCGATTCAAAAATCATCCATCATGGAGGAGGAAGTGAAAAGAACCTTTCAGGAAAAATGATTCGTTTATTAAGCGGAAAAATAACCTTCATTAATAAGCACCATTCCAATATTAAACGACTTATCATGAAAATCCTTCTTGTTGTTTATGTTCTCAACAAACTTCTATTTTCGACTTTTGCCTCATTAGTTAGACCAAACAAAAAAGTCCTTAGAAAAGAATGGTGGATCGTCCTTAAAAAGGCACCACAATGGCTAAAAGGATATAATTAATGGCCACGATTATCGTACCTGCACATAATGAATCCGCCGTTATTAAACGCTGCTTAGATAGCTTAATTAACCAAACGGGAGTCGATACGCTCATTGTTGCCTGCAATGGTTGCACGGATGATACGGCTGACATAGTCCGCAACTATTATCCAGATATCATTTGTTTAGATATTGAAAAACCCTCTAAAACGAATGCAATCAATGAAGCTGAGAAAAAGGCATCAAGTTTTCCCATCTTCTATCTTGATGCAGACACCACCTTACAAGCAAATGCAATCAGAACCATTACACAGGCAATGGATGAAAATAAACAACTTCACCTCGTCGCCCCTACCCCCGTCATCAACACATCCAAATCATCTTGGTTTGTTAAGCAGTATTATAAAATATGGCTACAGCTCCCTTATATAAAAGCAGGTGTTATAGCCACCTGTAGCTTTATTGTCTCAGAGGAAGGTCGTAAACGGTTTAGCCACTTTCCTAACATTATCAATGATGACCGCTTTATACACTGCCAATTTAAAGAACATGAAGTTAGCAATATAAAAGGAGCAGAAATTTATATTGAAGCGCCCCGCACACTTTACTCCTTAATCAAAATAAAAACACGTGCACGCTTAGGAAATATGCAACTAAAAATGCTTGGTTTATGCCCAGAACCAAAGGTTAAAAACTATGCTAATAGTATGAAATCACTATTATTTAGTCGTAATTTTATACCTGCAATCATTTATTACAGTATTGCAAGCATAATTAGGGTACGCTCTACATTGCAGCTACGAAATATTGATAAATACAAGTGGGAGAAAGACCTTTCATCGCGTTGATCCACCCACATCAGTAGATATAGAAAACAATCAAGAAATAATGCTATCAGAGTATATAATAAAGGGAGAAATTCATCTCGTGTTCAGGTAGTATTGCCAGAATGGTTATATAACTCTAAGAAATATTTAGCTTTCTTAGGAACATGGGCTGAATTTTACAATTAAAGAATAAAGTGGAGTGGCATGTGTAATTACAACCAGCAAACTCCTTACAATGAAATACAAAATGTAGCTATACCGTTCTCACTAGAACGCTGTAAAGGATTTACCTAAAGGGGGGTTGCCTTTAGCTAATTATTTTATATTTCATTTTTATTCTAAAACTAGCAACTAAAGTGGTGTTGGTGTGGGAAAAAGAATAAATTCTGAGATTATCTATCGGAGCGTGGATATTCTCGTCATACTTGTAACGCTCTATATCGCCTCATTTTACTCTGGAGGCTACAATGCCTCTGGTTATATTTTTGCAGGTCTTTTAGCCTCTCTGTTATTCGGCTTGGTGGGGCGTTTCACAGAAATCTATTCATCTTGGGGTGGACGAGCATTTCTTAGAGACGAATCGGTTCGTGTTGTTGCAACATGGCTGATTACCTTCATGTTTCTTATCTTTGCTGCCTTTGCAACAAAATCAACGACTGAATTCTCACGTATTGTTTTAGCCAGTTGGCTGTTTGTCACTCCAATACTTCTGATTTTAACCAGACACCTCCTTAGAAAAACCTTCCGCTATCTTAAACATCTAGGATTAAACAATAGAAAAGTTGTCATTGCAGGCCTAACAGAACACGGAGTACAGTTTGCTCACAATCTTGAAAATAATGCAGATGGTGGTTACCAAATTGCAGGCTTCTATGATGATAGAGATGAAAATGATGGTCGTTTAGCTAACGAAAACAAATATAATAAAATTGGTAATTTTGCACGTTTAATTGAAGCCGCAGAATCAGGAAAGTGGGATCAAATTTACATTGCCCTACCGGTTGAAGCAAAAGATCGAACCGTTAAACTTCTTGAACAACTTTCAGAAAGTATTACGCCTATACGATTGATCCCTGATTACTTCACATCGAACTTACTAAAAAGTAAATATATTGAACTAGCAAATACTCCAATTCTATGTGTCCATGAAACACCATTAACATCGCATAATATCTATGTAAAACGTATGGAGGATATTGCAATTTCAGGGCTAATTTTATTACTTATTTCCCCCCTTCTACTGCTAATTTCAGTAGGTATTAAACTGACTTCACGTGGTCCTATTATTTTTAAGCAAAAACGTAATGGAGCAAGAGGTGAAGAATTTGTTGTTTGGAAATTCAGAAGCATGACCGTTTGTGAAGACGGAGATAATATTAAACAGGCATCAAAAAATGATAGTCGAGTTACATGGTTTGGTAATTTCTTGAGAAAAACATCCTTGGATGAGCTTCCACAGTTTATCAATGTGCTACAAGGACATATGTCCATTGTTGGTCCTCGGCCTCATGCCGTTGCACATAATGACCTGTACCGTAAAAAAATTCCTGGTTACATGCTACGTCATTTGATTAAACCGGGAATCACAGGTTGGGCTCAAATTAATGGTTGGCGGGGTGAAACCGATCATCTCTATAAAATGGAAAAGCGCATTGAATATGATTTAGAATATATTCGCACATGGAGCTTATGGTTAGATATTAAAATTATCCTTTTAAGTATCATAAAAGGATTTTCCAATAAAAATGCATACTAGCCAGACATTGAATGCGCTCTATTCCTTCCTTACAACTGCAAACATCAGTAGTACAAATATCAGTTAAATTCACTGATATTTGTACGCTGTTAATATAAAATTTTATCTAGCACACATCAATGCGACTAGAACATCTCACCTTCACCCGTTTTATTGCTGCTCTTACCGTGGTCTTTTTCCACTACGGCAGTAATATCGAACCCATCAATATTCCACCATTTAATTTGATATTCCAAGCGGGTCCCATTGCTGTCAGCTATTTTTATGCCCTATCTGGATTTATTATGGCTATTGCCTACTATCGATCAGAAGCTTCTAATAATTTTAATAAGTGGAAGTATTGGCTCGCACGCTTTGCCAGAATATACCCCGTCTATTTTTTAGCACTACTCCTTATCTTTGTGGCTAATTTCAAAACAATGGACGATGCAACCACCCCATTACTCCTGAATATATTTATGCTACAGGCTTGGATACCAAATTATCCTTTAACATTAAATAGCCCTGGCTGGTCTCTTTCAGTTGAAACATTTTTTTATCTTTGCTTTCCTTTATTGCTACTTCTTATTCACAACAAAGGGCTAAAAGCATTAGCTTTGCTAGGCATAACTTTATGGGCAGTAACACAAATCTTGCACACTTACCTTCTTAATAGCCCTGCTTATATCCCTCAAGGTAAATTACATGATTTCATCTACTACAACCCAATAATGCACATTAATACCTTTGTTATAGGCTTATTTGCAGGTATTTATTTTAAGAAGAAAATATCTAGACAAAGAGAATCTCCTTATAACGCAGTATTTTTGGCGATAACACTTACTATTATTTGCTTATTACTTATTATTCGTCCAAATTTTAAACTCTGGTTTGGTTTTGATGTCGATTACACCAATGGGCTTATTGCCCCACTCTTCCTTGTATCAATTGTATTACTCGCAAGAGAACAAGGCGTAATTGCAAAACTATTTACTTTTTCATGGCTGGTACTACTAGGAGAAGCGAGCTACTCACTCTATATCCTACAACGACCCGTTCATGGTATCTATCAAGCATTTATAGCAAAACATATTAATGTTTCAGAATTTTGGCATTTTTATTTTTACTTATTCTTGCTTATTGGGCTATCGATTTTATCGTACAAATTATTTGAAACACCACTAAGACACTGGATCAATACATGGTATCGTTCCAACACAAAATATAACCTTAAAACTTAATATGAAAAATACTTACTACCCAGAAAAATTACTAGAAACATCAGAGCGTTTAGATTTAAGAGAATTTTGGCACACCATAGTGCGTAGAAAACGCCTTATCTTACTCTTCATCATGGTAATGTTTTTACTAAGCCTCATCACAACACTATTGATGAAACCTGTTTATCGTGCCAGTACACTACTTGAAATCGAAAGAAAAATTGCAAGTGTTACAGATTCAGGATTCATCAATGGCGATGACCCTCGTGACACGCGTGATTTTTATCAAACACAGTATGAATTAATCAAAAGTCGATCAATTGCTACAAAAGTTATCAAAAAATTAAAACTCGCGGATGCAATCTCTAATACCGGAGTGATTTATCAATTAAAATCAATTCTCCACTTAAACAATAACGATGCACCTGATCTTGAAAAAGTTTTTATCGACAATATCACAATCGAGCCTGTCAATACCTCACGTCTCGTATTACTCAGTTACGACGCAGAAGACCCGAAGGTGGCAGCAGACATAGTAAATGCCATTGCAATTGCTTTTATTGAAAGAAATCAAGATAAATATAAAGCAGCTACTAAAGATGTAAAAAAACATCTTGAGGCTCAACTAAAAACCGTTCAAAAACAACTTAATGATGCCGACGATGCAGTGACCCAATTTGGTCAAAAATATAGCTCGATAACCATTGATGAGGGTGGTGAAACAACCTACTCATTTCGTCTGAAAAAATTATTAGAGCAACTTACCGAAGCAGAACAAAAGAAAAGAAGTATTGAAGCAACACTCACCAGTGCAGAAAAACAAAACCCACCAACAGAATATAAAAATGCACTAAATGAAGAGAAAAGTTTACGCATCCAACTTGAAAAAGAAAAAGCCAGCGCCTTGGGTATGGAATCTAATTTACGCCAGTACAAACGCCTACAAGAAAACTCAAAAGTATTGCAAGCAACCTATGAAAATTTATTACAGCAACTGAAACAGTTTAATACTGCCAAGTCAGGTAATAGCCAAATATCAATTGTTGACGTAGCAATACCACCAAAGAAGAAAAATAAACCAAAGCTATTATTAAACTTATTTTTTGGTACTTTCCTCGGATTTTTATTAGGAACAGCTTATGCATTCCTAATTGAATATCTTGACGACACAATAAGTGACTCCGATGAGCTAGAACGCCTAACTAAGTTACCCAACCTCGGAATTATTCCCAGTGTCACTGATCGCCCTCCCAACGAAATTGGTCTACTAAGCTACCACGAGGTGCATTCACACTTTGCAGAAGCATTCCGCACCTTCAGAACCAGTATTAAATTCTTAGCAGAAGATAGTGAAAGTAAGCTGATATTTATTACCAGTACACGTTCAGGCGAAGGCAAATCAACCACTGCAATTAATTTGGCAACAGTCTATGCACAATCAGGCCGTTCCGTATTACTCATTGATGCAGATTTACGTAATCCCAGCATTCATAAGATCTTCCATGAAGAACAAAATAATGGTTTATCGGAGTTACTCAGTGGAAATGCAGAACCTAAAGACGTTATCAGACCAACAGAAATTTCTGATTTATATATAATTACAGCGGGGAAATTCTCCCATGATCCAATTGGGCTTATTTCCAATTTACGCATGGAGAAAATGCTAAAATTAGCAGCTAGTAAATACGACCATGTTATTATCGATGGTGCTCCTGTACTGGGTCTATCTGATGCACTTATTCTATCAAACCTATCAACAGCCACTGTATTTGTCATACAATCTGGTGAAACAGATAAAAACACAATCCTTAGCAGCATCAACCGTATTAAACAAGCAAAGGGGAATATTATCGGCACTTTGCTCTCTTTTGTTGATATGGAAAGAAGCGACTATGCCTATAACTACCTTGAATATAATGCTGAAAATAACCAAAATGCTCCTAAACAGGGTAAGCTAAGCTCCCTATTTAAATCATTAAAGAAATTATAAGGAGTCTCGAATGGTAGTTGCTCTAGCTCTACATGTTTTATTTGTCGTTATTTGGGTGGGCGGCATGTTCTTTGCCTACATGGCTCTCCGTCCCGCAGCGATGGAAATACTTGAACCACCTTTACGATTACCCTTATGGAAAGCCGTATTTAGCAGATTTTTCCCATGGGTCTGGGTAGCAATTGCAACAATTTTATCAACAGGCTATTGGATGCTAATCGTCCCTTTTGGAGGATTCAGTAACGCCCCTTTATTTGTCCATATCATGCACACTCTCGGCATTATTATGGTGCTTATTTACCTCCATTTATTTTTTGCGCCCTATAAACGCTTACGCAATGGTGTAGATGGTAAAGACTGGCCTGCCGCAGGGAAAGCATTAGCTCAAATTCGTATCTTAGTGGGTATCAATATGACAATAGGTTTAGTCACTGTACTTGTTGCCACCGCAGGAAAGTTCTTGATTTAGCACTTTATAAAACCTGAATCCATGACTTCACTACGTTAGATACGTGAAGTCATGGATTCAGGTAAAAGTAAGACATTTAACTAAATTCAGTGTCTACTTTTAAGACTAGTTTTTTAGCCAAGTAACAGGAGCTTCTAACACTGCTGTCTTCCACTGGTAATGATCTCCAGCAGATCCACAACCTCCGCAAGAAGAGCCGCATGCCGCGCCTCTCACATTAACTTTTCCCTTTTTCACCCAATAATTAAGAGCAAACTTTGCCGCATCTGCAGCAATATCAAAGTGAATTGCCACTTCGTCTAAAGATGCCGTCTTTCTCTCTTTCAAATATTGTCGAATATCAGCCAGTAGCATTGCTTTCCTCTCCTGCAAGTTGTTTAGTAACAGAATCTTTTGCCTGCCCCGCTTGGTCGAACAAAAAGACAATAAAAGCAATCACTGTCAACAGTGCAATCGTCCATATAATAGATTGCAATGGATGATTAACAATTGTCGCTAGTTGGTAAAAAATCACAGCAATGCTATATGCCAATGTTGTTGTCCATAAAACACCAACAGTGGCCCATTCACGTCCAATCTCCCTCACCATCGTTCCCGTTGCTGCAACACAGGGGAAGTACAATAGAACAAAAAGTAAATAAGCAAAGGCTCCAATTTTTCCATCAAAACGGCTCAACATCACTCCAAATGTAGCTACATCCACGTCCTGAGCCGCCGCAGCTGTATCCGGTAAATCCACATCTTGTATCGCACCTAAACCCAAGGGATCAGCTAAATTTGAAGCTGCATCTGATAAATTAACAGGAATGGTAGCTACAGCAGCTGACAAGCCCCCAAGTAAATCATAGGGCGTATCACTTTCAGTCTGAGTCTCACCTGTTTTATCCATTTGTGAATACAGTGCATCTAATGTTCCAACAACCACTTCTTTAGCAAGCAGTCCTGTCATAATACCTACCGTTGCCGGCCAATTATCCTGCTCAATTCCCATCGGGTGGAATACTGGTGTAATGGCTTTGGCAGTTGCACTCAAGACAGAGTTTTCAGAGTCCTGATTTCCAAAACTGCCATCTGTACCTAGACTATTAACAATATTAATAAGAGCTACAACGATGACAATTACTTTACCTGCACCAAATACAAAGCTTTTTAATTTATTACCGGTGTTGATCAATACATTTTTAAGAGCGGGTATATGATAAGTTGGTAGCTCCATAAAGAAATCATCAACTTCACCTTTCAGTACCGTTTTCTTTAATAAGAGCGCCGTTAGAATCGCAAAAACAATACCAATGATATAGAGAAGAAATACAATATTTTGTCCACCAATCGGAAAGAAAGCCGCCGCAAATAAAGCATAGACGGCAAGCCTTGCTCCACAAGACATAAATGGAGCCATCATAACGGTCATTATACGTTCACGGTGGCTACTTAATGTCCGCGCCGCCATGATACCTGGCACATTACAGCCAAAACCAATCACTAGTGGAACAAAAGCTTTACCAGAAACACCGACTTTACGCATCAGGTGATCCATCACAAAGGCTGCTCTTGCCATATAACCTGACTCTTCTAAGACGGTTAAAAATAGAAATAAAGCGCCAATGATTGGAATAAAGGTAGCAACCACTTGAATACCGCCACCAACTCCGTCAGCCAAAATCGTTGTTAGCCATTCAGGAGAACCAATCGCAGTTAATACAACTCGTCCCCCATCAACAAACAGTGTTTGCACACCCATATCGAAAAAATCAATAAAAGCACCACCAAAATTAATACTAAATAAGAATAAGAGGTACATAATACCAAGGAAAATTGGTAAGCCTGTCCAACTACCCAAAACCCAGCGATCAATTTTGTCAGAATGGGTGCGGCTTAGCTTCCCCTGTTCTTTAATAACTAATTTAGAAAGTTGATTTGCCTTGCTAAAACGAGCATCTGCAAGTAAAAAATCTAACTCTTCATTGGTTACATTTTCAATCGTTGTACGGTAGTTTTCCGCATCTTCATTTTCACCATTGATGTTCTGCAACAAATCAATTGCTTTCGCTCGAGTAATTTCTTCCGCCATAACTAATGATTTAATAGCAGCACAGACAACCTCAGTATATTCAACATCAAGAGGCTCAACAGAGGCATAATCATAGTTTTGAATAGCCTCTTGTATCTGTTCGATACCTTTATCTTTACGCAAAGAGACTGCAACAACAGGGCATTTCATACTTTTTGCCAGAGCGTCTAAATCAAATTTAATACCACGCTTATCGGCAACATCCATCATATTGAGAACGATAAGGGTGGGAACACCTTGCTCTCTTAATTGCACACTTAAATATAAACCACGCTGCAATGTACTAGCATCAATAATATTGATGTAGAGGCGGTTAGGATGCTCTGCTACAAAATCTCGAGCGATACGTTCATCTGCTGAAGTATCAGCAACATCAAGGGAGTATGTACCAGGCAAATCAACAATATGAAACTTTTTCTTAGCAAACTCAAACATCCCCTCTTTCCGATCAACTGTAACACCCGGCCAATTTCCTGTGCTTTGATTTGCTCCCGTTAATTCATTGAAAAGCGTACTTTTTCCTGAATTTGGATTACCAATAAGTGCAAGTTCAATTGCCCCTTCTTCACTAATGCTCGCATTAGAATTTGTATTACAGCATTGCTTCATCGTTATGCCTCTATAACCATAATCTTTTCTGCTAAACCTCGACCGAGACTGATACGACTTTGTCCTGTCCGCAAAACAATATCACCACGGCGATTACGAATAACATCAATATCTTGACCAAGTCCTAAGCCTAAACCTAATAGTTTAGCTTTGGTCTTTCCATTTGCATTGATACTGTGGATAACAGAATGTAACGCCTCTTTACTCTCTGATAGTGGAAAACTCGCTTGCATTGATAGTGCCCTTAAATAAGAATTGTTCTTAATTGTATATTAGGGTTTTATGAAACACAACACCAAATAAGAATAGTTCTCATTAAATATCTATACAAATCCATCAGATTTAACGTAACTATTTGAAGTAGGTTGTTAAACATTGTAACCAAAAAAATATTCTATACCACTTATCAGTATTTCATGCTATTCAGGTAATATTAAGTTCTATCGTTTTGAAAATAGCAGGCTATACTTACAAATATTTTAATGCACTTAGTTTTGCCTCTATTTTTCCCCATTAAAAAACACATAGAGTTAAACCTGCCTCATTTGATGGTTCGATTAAGCACTAGCTAAGTATTTGATATTTAATATAGCTTAAACATTAAGTGAACTTTAGTGTAGCTGAGACTCTCACTACAATATCTGAAGATTTACTAAAACCTGAAAATATGGACTCAGGTAAGGCTCAAAGGATATAAAAATAACGGACTGGTATTTTCTCATGCGACTATTTAGCTCAATTTCTACCTTTTTTCTATTCATTACAACGATTAGTTTAAGTCAATTATCATTGGCAGCCCCTGTCGGCTTTAATGTAAGTGGTCTTTACAAGCTTAATTCTTCCCTCCCTTTTTCAGATTTATTCAAGCTTAGCCAAGGCTGGTACACTTCTTGTGAGTATGATTGGAGAAATAAGCGAGCTATTGATCCAGGTTGTACCGCAGGTAACTCTTTCAACACAAAAGAACAAGGGTGGTTAGATAAAGATGCAAATGGCTGGGTACGTTCTTTACCATTAAGAGAGGAGCGCCCTATTTTTACTAGCGTAGTAAGCAGTATTAATTTACCCCAACATTTCCCTTTAGGACGTTATGTTCTCTTATATGAAGGAGAAGGAAATATTCAAGTCGAAGGCGGTGTTTCCATAAGAAGCAACCAATATGGTCGCATTGAATTTGATCTAACAGAATTACGACGTGGTCTAAAAGTTCATGTTAAAACAACGAACCCCAGAAACTATATTAAAAATATTCACCTTGTTTCAGCTCAAAATGAACGCACCTTCAAACAAAATCCAATTAACCCCGCCTACCTCAGTAAAGTTCGCTCTTTTAGTGCTATCCGCTTTATGCCTTGGCAAAATTCAAAAAATACAACACTCGTAAATTGGTCAGACCGTCCCACTGTAAACGCTTCACATTACAATACCGCAAAAGGTGTTCCAATTGAGATTATGGTCGATCTCGTAAACCAAACGAATGCTGCACCTTGGTTTAGCATGCCTTACAAAGCAAATTCAGATTTTGTGCATAACTTTGCTCGTTTGGTTAAACAACGCTTACGAGGTGGAAAAAAAGTTTATGTTGAATATTCAAATGAAGTTTGGAATTCACTATACCCCGTTCACCACATGGCAGCTCGCCTCGCTATGAGCCGCTGGTCAGGCCAATATCAAAATAAAGGAGGTCTACGCAAGCAATACCTCATTGCCAATTGGTACGGTGAGAAAAGTGCAGAAACTTGTAATATTTGGAAGCAAGAATTTGGTGCTCAGAGCGGGCGTGTTGTCTGTGTCATCTCTTCATTCGCTAGAACTCCAGATATTGGAAGGGAAGCCCTAGCCTGCCCACTATCTCGATATGCCCCATGTGCTAGCGGAATGGGAGCTTATGCTGTCGCACCCTACTTTGGTGATAACGTAGCTCAAATTAAAAATAGAGCACAGGTTAAGCAATGGGCACATAGTGGAACAGCAGGATTAAATAAGTTATTCAATGAACTCGATCACGGCGGTGAACTTAATGGTGGTCCTACCGGTGGTTCTATCCGACTAGCCTATGATAATGGCATGAAAGGCAGTATTGCTGTTGCCCGAGAATTCGGTTTAGAGGCAGTAGCCTATGAAGCAGGGCAACACTTGAAGCGTGATGATCCACCGCATACTATCCATGACCCAGCAATTAAACAAATGTTTTTACAAGCAAACTTAGACCCTAGAATGGGAAAACTCTACACTAAATATTTAAATACATGGAGGCAAGCTGGTGGTGGCTTATTACTACACTTTTACGGTATTGCCGAATCCGAACCAAATACCGCATTTGGTATGTTAGAAAGTGTAAATTCGAATAGCTCACCAAAATATAATGCTTTAATAAATTATCTTCATTGATGCTGAATACTCTACTTCTCTAAAAATCATAAAAAAGGGTTGTCATCACCAAAAGCAAACTATAAAATCCGCACTCTGTTTCGGGAAGTCCTCCTTCCCTGCAGGCGCGTAGCTCAGTTGGTTAGAGCACCACCTTGACATGGTGGGGGTCGGTGGTTCGAACCCACTCGCGCCTACCAACTTCAAACTCCAAAGCATCAACTTGAATATGCGGGTATCAATTCTAAATGCGGGTATAATTGCGGGTATAGGGTAAATTTTTAGAATCTCATACCCACAATTATGAAAAAATATACAACCAGTAAACTACCAGACCCAGAAGTCAGACACGTGAAACCGAAGGACAAGGCATATAAACTGCAAGATGGAGGAGGCTTGTATTACAATGTGCTAAGCACTGGTACAAAGACGTGGCGGTACAATTACAGCAATCAAAATTTTGAAGTACCCATTTCACAGTGATATTTGGGAACATACATGACACCAAAACTAATACAATAAAAACTGCCGTCTCTCTTCTTCCCAATGATCTTCATCAATACAGCTTAGACCATCTAAATCACTTGGCTTGGCATTATTATCATCCACCCATTCCCGAAGTAACGGCGAGCCATTAATAACATCAATCGCTAGTTTTTCAAATTGGTACTCATAGGGAAAATCGCGCCATAGTTCATAGTCCGGAGTTAACTGTCTGATTGCTTTAAATGCCAGTGCTTGTAATCGCCATGGTTTAAATGTTTGGTGGTTGTAACTGGCATCCTCAACATAAATTTGCACACCAGAGCAGAGTTTTCCCTGATATTTGTGGAAAGTTGGCTCAAACCAAATTTCACCAAGCCGACAACCTTGTAACCATTGCGGTGCGAGTTGATGCATAGTTTTAATTACTTGCTTGGCATCAATATCAGGCGCACCAAATAGTTCAAGCGGACGAGTCGTCCCCCTACCCTCTGATAGTGTTGTGCCTTCTAACATCACTGTTCCCGCATAACTACGAGCCATCCATAGATTGGGGGCATTAGGACTGGGGTTGATCCATGTTCTTTCACCCAAAGGCCAGCCATAACCTTGACCACCATCTGGTCGCCATCCCTGCATTTTAATCACACTACAATCAACATCTAAATTAAGCGCACTGATAAACCACTGTGCCATTTCCCCCATCGTTAAGCCATGCCGCATAGGCATCGCCCCTGCTCCCACAAAGCTTTCCCAGCCTTCTCTTAGAATCAAACCCTCAACAGGGCGACCCACAGGGTTAGGTCGGTCTAATATCACTACAGCCTTATGATGCTTTGCTGCCGCTTCTAACATATATCGTAAAGTCGTAATAAAAGTATAGATACGGCAACCTAAATCTTGCAGATCTATCAACAAGACATCAAAGCAATCCATTGACTCATCGGTCGGGTAACGCACCTCACCGTACAAACTAAACACTGGGATATTATGAACGGGATCAACATAATCAGGGGACTCCATCATATTATCTTGTTTATCACCTCGCAAACCATGTTGCGGCCCGAAGGCAGCAGTTAAATTAATTTCGGGTAGTTCTGCTAAAGCATCTAGTGAATGTGTCAAATCCGCTGTCACTGATGCGGGATGTGCCAATAATGCAACTCGCTTATCAACCAAAGGCCTTCGCAAATCAGCCTCGTCAAGTAAACGATCAATACCAAATTTTATTTTCATATTATTCGTGTAAATCCATTTTTATGATGAAAATCGGGCTGATCCGCAGGATGCTCTAATGCCCAATATGATTTATTGTTATTATTCTCTTCAATCACCGCTGTTAACGCTAATTGCAAGGGTTTATTCTCTGGGTTTATTGCTAAGTCCTCAAGCGCAATTTGCACGCTTAACTTTAACTGATCACCAAAAATAACGCTTGTAATAGATGGGCTATTTATTGCAAGCCAATCTTGTTGTTGACGATAATCACTAAACCCATAAGCTGCCCATTCTGTTGATGGCGAGAAGTTAAACTCACGATAAGCCGACTCACCTTGCACTTTAACAAACAGCTCAAAACAAGTATGTTGCCAAAGATTATCTTGAGCGATGGATCGCTTTTTCTCAGGAATAAATAGCTTCTCCAAATTGGCAGAAAGAGTATAAGTTAGCGATAAATATCCTGCCTGCTGTTTGCTGACATCAACTGATATAGAATAAATATCATCATACCGAGATGTTAGGTGCGGTTTTAAAATCATTATTATTTTTATATGAGCTTAACTTGTTAATTCAACTTGTAATCAACCAATTAATACCTTAAGCAGTGCATCATGATCAAAGTCATCAGTGACAATCGCCTCGCCCATTGATTTCATTAGTACTAAGCGTAAAACGCCATCTAGCACTTTTTTATCCACGGACATTAAATCCATAAACTGTTTTACCGTCATATCTTTTGGCGGTGCAATTGGCAAGTTTGCCGCTTGTAATAAGGTCTCTATACGTTGCACATCCGTAGCTTCCAGCCACCCCATTCCTTGTGATAGTTTTGCAGCCATCACCATTCCTGCGGCAACCGCTTCACCGTGCAACCACTTTCCGTAGCCCATACCTGTTTCAATCGCATGACCAAAAGTATGACCAAGATTCAGCAAAGCTCGTTGTCCTGCTTCTTTTTCATCATCTGCAACAACTTCTGCTTTATGTTTGCACGATCGATAAATTGCCTCGGTAAGCAATTCAGGATCACGCTTTAATAATCCATCCATGTTTTCTTGTAACCAATCAAGAAAATCAGCATCACGAATCAAACCATATTTAATGACTTCCGCCATACCTGCACTAAGCTGACGATCATCCAATGTATTGAGCGTATCCGTATCGATAATCACGCATTGGGGCTGATAAAAAGCGCCAATCATATTTTTGCCCAATGGATGATTTACGCCTGTTTTCCCACCGACCGATGAATCCACCATTGAGAGTAGCGTTGTTGGCACTTGGATAAAATTCACACCGCGTTGGTAACTGGCTGCACCATAACCCGTAATATCACCGATCACACCACCACCGAGAGCCAATACCGTGGTCTTTCGATCACAATGTTGCTCTAGCATTTGTGTAAAAATCTGATTAACAGTATCCAGTGTTTTGTATTCTTCACCGTCAGGCAATATGACATCGATATTACGGTAATCACCAATTAAATCGTGAAGTTTATTGATATAAAGCGGTGCAACCGTTTCATTTGAAACGACAACCGTTGAACCACCGTGAATATGTGGTGTGAGCAATGAAGCATCTTGTAATAAACCTTGACCAATATGTATAGGATAACTTCGATCACCTAAATCTAACTCTAGGGTTTTAATCACACTTGTCATTAACTCAAATCCTCAAGTTGAATCACTTTTCGTTCAATTTCTTTTAATAAAACAGGAACTTTTTGCTTACCTGTATTAATTACCAAATCTGCAACTGACATATACAGAGGGTCACGCTCGGCTAATAAGTCTCTTAATGTTTGCAGTGGATTATCTGTTTTCATTAAGGGGCGATTACTATCATGACTAATACGTGAAAATAACAATTCTGCTGAACCCCGCAGGTACACCACCGTGC
>JALVRY010000043.1 GCA_027024625.1 Thiotrichaceae bacterium | reverse complement strand
CTCACAGAATAAAACGTTCCACCCAAAAAAACTAACGGGGTAATAATCAACATGGGAACAATCTGCAATTTCTCAAAATCCGTTGCCCATAAGCCGATAATAAAACCAAACAGACTAAATGAGACGCAGGTTAATAGCAGAAATGACAACATCCACACAGGGTGAACAATATGAATTTCAACAAATAAACTGGCGGTTGCCAAAATAATCATCCCTAAAATAAATGATTTGCTCGCTGCTGCTCCCACATACCCCAGTAAAATATCAAAGAAAGAAATAGGGGCAGACATTACTTCATAAATCGCACCTGTAAACTTTGGAAAAAAGATACCAAAAGATGCATTCGCAATACTTTGTGTGAGCAATGCCAACATCATCAAACCGGGTACGATAAACGAGCCATAAGAAACCCCATCCACCGCTTGAATCCGTGAACCGATTGCAGAACCAAATACCACAAAATACAGGGATGTTGATAGTACCGGCGAAGCAATACTTTGAAATAAGGTATGCCATGCACGCATCATTTCATACTTGTATATGGTTGAAACAGAACGGATATTCATGACTCAGCCTCCACAAGATGAACAAAAATATCTTCTAATGAACTCTGTTTAGTTTGCATATCTTTCATCGACAAACCCGCCTCGCTGATTGCCTGTAACAAGGCAGTAATACCTGTGCCATCTGATTTTGTATCATAAGTATAAGTTAGCTCTTTGCCCGATTTTGATAATACTAAGGCATAGCTTTCTAAGGCTGCGGGAATCGTCTCAATCGCTGTTTTTAACTCAATAACTAGCTGCTTTTTGCCCAGTTTTTGCATTAAGTTTTTCTTATCATCAACCAGCAATAACTTACCACCATTGATAATCCCCACACGATCTGCAATTTCCTCTGCTTCTTCAATATAATGCGTGGTTAAGATAATTGTTACGCCATCATCCCGTAATTTATTGACAATCTTCCACATATCTTTACGCAAGCCAACATCCACCCCTGCTGTTGGCTCATCTAAAAAGAGAATCCTTGGTTCATGCGACAAGGCTTTGGCGATAAGCACACGCCGCTTCATTCCACCCGACAACATGCGTACTTCATTATCTTTTTTATCAAATAAGGATAAATCTTTGAGTAATCGCTCAATAAAGGCTTTATCTGATTTTTTACCAAACAAACCACGGCTAAAATCTACCGTATGCCAAACCCGATCAAAAGCGGGCAAAGTCAGCTCTTGGGGGACTAAGCCGATCAGCTTACGAGCTTCTCGAAACTGCGTAATAATGTCATAACCGTCAACTGTCACCGTGCCAGAACTTGGAGAAACCAAACCGCAAATTGCAGAAATCAACGTCGTTTTACCCGCTCCATTGGGACCAAGTAAAGCTAAGATTTCACCTCGTTTAATATCTAGCGATACATTATCAAGGGCTTGATACCCGTTTGAATAGACCTTAGAAAGATTCGATATTTTAATTATTGTATTCATGTTGTGATATTACGTTAGCAAAGCCATAAACCCAAGTAGAATAGCTGAAATCTCTCATGATTAAATTAACTCGCTGTGGTTAAATACCTCTCTCTTATTTTAACAACTCAACGAATCATGGCTCTTTTACAACTACAAAATATCGAACTCAGCTTTGGCGGTCCACTTTTACTAGATCAAGCCAATCTTGTGATTGAGCCTAAGGAACGTGTTTGCCTCATCGGACGAAATGGTGAAGGAAAATCCACCTTGATGAAGCTGATTGCAGGTGAATTACTTGCAGATTCTGGGGATTTTATTTTACAAAAAGGTACTGTCATTAGCCAATTAGAGCAAACTGTACCCCAGAGTAGCGAAGGTACAATTTTTGATATTGTTGCATCAGGCTTGGCTGAAACAGGGCAGTTATTAAAACAGTACCACGAACTTAGTCAGCAGACCGAAAATACGGATGATGCTTGGCTAAACAAACTACAACACATCCAAGAAAAATTAGATAATCTCAACGGTTGGACACATCAACAGCAAATCGAGCAAGTGATTAGCCGATTATCTTTGGATGCAGAAGTTGAATTTAATAGTCTATCGGGCGGTATGAAGCGTCGGGTTTTACTCGCCAAAGCCCTTGTACAAGAACCTGATATTTTGTTGCTAGACGAGCCAACCAACCATTTAGACATCGAGTCGATTATCTGGCTTGAAGAATTTCTTAAAAACTATCAAGCCAGCCTGATTTTTATCACACATGACCGTAGCTTCTTACGCAACTTAGCTACCCGCATTGTCGAATTAGATCGCGGAAAACTCACCTCATGGCCGGGGGATTACGATAATTTCTTACGTCGCAAGCAAGAAATGCTGCATACCGAATCTAAAGAGAATGAA
>JALVRY010000042.1:836-2385 GCA_027024625.1 Thiotrichaceae bacterium | reverse complement strand
ATAGTTATGTCGATAATGTCAAAATAAGAGAAGAGATGCATAGTGTAAAACAAGCACTCAAAGAAGATCTCATAGAGAATCTTAAAGGAATAGGCTATAGGGTTAATAAAAATTGTTAATTTATAAATAACTATGTAACAAAACGACACAAATACGTTTTTTTATACTTACTATCTTCTTCAATAATCACAATGCTATGTCAATGCTATTTTTATTTTTCATAATAAAATTGAATAAAATTATGGAGGAAAATATGAAAAGAACAATGTTACTATCTGTTGTAGCATCAACAATGATCATGGCTGGTGGAGATATTAAACCTGTAGACCCGATAGTAGAGATGCCCATGGTAAAAGTAGAAGAATCTGCAGGTAAAGTTTCAGGACAGTTAAGAGGTTTCTATATAGATAGGACATATTCTGGAATTCTAGAAAATAATCGCAATTCATTAGCAGTAGGTGGATGGATAGGTTATGACAGTCCAGAGTGGAATGGTATTAGTTTTGGTACAAAGTTTTATGCTACAGAAGGAGTAAAAATTCATGATGGACCAAGAACATCTGCAAGTTATGATCCTTCACTTTATGGCGGAGAGTTTGATAGTTACGGTTTCATAGGTGAAGCATACTTAAACTATAAAATAGGAAATACAAACTTAAAAATAGGTCGTCAAAAACTCAATACACCACTAGCAGGTGCAGATGATGCAAGAATGCTTCCAAATCTTTTTGAAGCAGCAGTTCTTAGTAATACAGATATAGAGGACACAACACTGATTTTAGCTCATCTAACAAAAGAGAGTGTTGGTACATTTGGTAATGTATATGGCACTGCTGGTACATTGTCATTACAAAGTGGTTATGGTTTGGGCTACAAAGAAGGTACCAGTGGTAATTTTGCAGAGATGGGTGTTATTGCCTTAGGTTCAGGAACAGATACGGCTGGAGTAACAGCAGCATCAGTTATATACAAAGGAATAGAAGGACTTACACTTCAAGCTTGGGACTATTATGCACATGATATTCTAAATGCAATCTATCTTCAAGCTGATTATGGATGGAAATGCCTTTTGAATGATAATGTCAAGATTAAAGCATCTGCACAGTATATAAATGAGAGTGATATTGGAGATAAACTAGCAGGAAAAGTAGATAGTAACTACTGGGGAGTTAAACTTGGTGCAGGTTATAGCGGACTTAGTGGATATGTAGCATACTCTCAAACGTCAGACAGCGATGGCACAATGAATGGAGGCATCATAACTCCTTGGGGTGGAATGCCGGCCTTTACTCAAGGTATGGTAACAAGACACATGTTCTTTGCTGATACTGATACATGGAAAGTCGCTACAACCTATAACTTCAAAGAGCTTACAGGATTAGATCTGAAAGCAACAGGATATTATGTATCATTTGATGTAGGTAGTAAATCAACCTATGCTGCAGACAATACAGCAAAAGAGGCAGGATTTGACATTAAATATCAAGCAACTAAAAATCTAAATCTTAGATTTAGAGGAAATTTCCCAACTGACTTTAAAGAAGGTTTA
>JALVRY010000042.1:0-826 GCA_027024625.1 Thiotrichaceae bacterium | reverse complement strand
AGAGAGAAGTAAGTTCGCCTGGACACTATCCATTATTATGCTGGTTGTGTACTATGCATTTATTATGGTTATTGCGTTTGACCCGTCACTTTTCGGAGCCAAGATCGGTGATGGCGTGATGACAGTTGGGATCCCAGTAGGTATTGCCATTATCTTCATTGCATTTGCATTGGCGGGTATTTATGTAAGAAGAGCAAACGGTGAGTTCGATGATCTTACCAGAGAAGTAAGAAAAGAGTTAGGGGACATAGCATAATGAAAAAGTTATTACTCATAGCATTACCTTTATTGTTAAGTGTTGCTGCAGTCGCTTCCGGAGCCATTGAAGGTGAAATCGAGAAGCAGCCGCTTAATGTCTCTGCGATCATAATGTTCCTTATCTTTGTTTCCGGTACACTAGGTATTACGTATTGGGCGGCAAAAAGAACAAAAACAGCAAAAGATTTCTACACAGCCGGTGGAGGGATCACAGGTCTTCAGAACGGTATGGCGATCGCGGGTGACTATATGTCAGCAGCATCTTTCCTTGGTATTTCCGGACTTGTTTATCTTGCCGGTTATGACGGGCTTATTTACTCCATCGGTTTCCTTGTCGGTTGGCCAGTCATTCTTTTCCTGATCTCCGAGAGATTGAGAAACCTTGGTAAATATACATTTGCAGACGTTGCAGCATATAGACTTAAACAAGCACCAATTAGAACATTGGCCGCACTTGGGTCTATTGCAACGGTTATTTTGTATCTGATTGCTCAAATGGTCGGTGCAGGTAAACTGATCCAGCTTCTTTTCGGTCTTCCGTATGAGTTGGCAGTTGTACTTGTAGGTG
>JALVRY010000041.1 GCA_027024625.1 Thiotrichaceae bacterium | reverse complement strand
ATGATCTCTAGGCTATCTGAGCTCATTATTTCAGCAAGTTGTTGACCCGCGTTTACCACATCTCCCTGATTAACAGAGCGTGAAATGATAATGCCATCGTAAGGTGCAAGTATCTTGTTGTAGCGTGCTTTTTGCTGGATTTCTTTAAGACTGGTTTTTGCTAGATGTAATTGTGCCTGTGCTACTTTTATTTGTGGGATACGCAAAGCGAACGCAGAGACTTTTCTTTTATTTTGAATCAAATTTAATGACTTTTTTACCAAAGAGGCTTGTTGTTTTTCGTCATACAGCGAAAGCTCAGCTTGAGCTACCTGATACTGCGCCTCTGCAAGTTGGCTCTGGTAATGACGATTATCGAGAACAAGTAGAGCATCTCCCTTTTGTACACGTTTTCCATCTTGTAATTCTTTTGAGATAGTAAGCACTTCTCCTGCTTGTTTGGACGTTAAGCTTGTTTTCCAACGTGGTTTTACTTCACCAAATGCATATATCTTGGCATAGCGGCTAGTAGGAGAAACGTCAGTAACGGTGGTTATTGGCAGGTTCTTATGAGTATCCACGGTGATATTCTCGTCCATAGTGGAGCTCTTTTTTTCAGCTTCTTCAAGTATGACTAAAATGAAAAAAAGAAACATGGTAGCAAGTAGGATAGCAATAATGTGTTTGAATATTGGCATAGTAAGTTGTTGTTATTCTGTAGTTAATAGGCTCTTTTTTGATATTTTATTTTAGATAGATAAAGAGATATTTTAGTTTATATAGTTCTTTCTAAATTAATAGACCGAATGATCATTTTAGTTATTGACAGACCAATAGTCAATGGGTAGAATGATCATTCGATCTATTATTTATAGAAGATTACTAATACTAAGGAGAGCTATCATGAAAGAAATCGCTAGTAGCATCATTGTTTTATCGGCTGTGTTTTTGCTGATTTCGGCAGAATATTTCGACAGTTTACTTTTCTGGATTATTGGCGTCATTATGCTTGTAGATGGCACTATTATTTTTGTTGCTACAACACTGTTCCCTAAGAGGTTTTCAATCTTCCTAGAAAATATAAACAAGAAATCGCTTGAACAACATATTTAAGGTGAAAGCAATGCGCCACACACTACCAAGTACTTTAATTGTATTAGTAATTACTTTTATAACGGTGTTCTTAATTTCAGGTTGCGGAGCGACACGCAATGCTCACTATAAAGAAGAAAGTCAAGATTTTGTTCATGGGAATAAGCGTCTTAGTGGATTTTTAACACTACCCAAAGATGGAGATAAGCCTTTCCCTGTTCTTGTTTTTGTGCATGGTGATGGACCTACACCTTATGATGCTTTTGGTTATTATCCATACTTGTGGAAGCACTTAGCAAAAAAAGGTATTGCAAGTTATTCATGGCATAAAGCTGGGGTTAAAACTTCTGAGGGAAATTGGTTGCACCAAAGTATGGATGAGCGTGCTGATGAGGTGATAGCTGCTATTAATATGTTGAAAAAACGTGATGATATTGCCACCTATAAAATAGGTTTGATTGGTTTTAGTCAAGGTGGCTGGGTATTGCCATTAGTTGCAAAAAAATCAAATTATCCTGATTTTATGGTGCTTGTTTCAGGAGCTATTAATTGGCTTGATCAAGGCGACTATCTCACTATCAACCGTTTGCGACGTAAAGGATTTTCAGATGCAAGTATTATGGATGCATTGCGTTGCAATAAGGATGGTTTGCAGGTATTACAGCCCGCGTCAAGTTATTCAGATTATCTTCAATACAATAAAAACCTATCATCTAAATGCAAGGCATTTGCAGAGCCAGTCATGGATGCAGGGCGTTTTGAGTTTGTAAAACTCAATGTAACAGCCGATGCAAAAGAAGGGCTGGCTACAATTCAGCATCCTACATTGGCTGTATTTGGCGATAAAGATAAGAATGTGGATGTCGCTGAAAGTATGCGTGAATATAAACGTATCTTTAATGAGTCAGGTAACCCCAATCTAACCATCAAACTATACCCTAATGCCCAACATAGTCTGTTTAAGAGTAAATATATAAAGGAAGGGTCTTCTGGTGGCTCAATCGTCCTCAAGATGGGGCTATTGGGTGAAGATATTTTCGCTGAAGGTTATCTAGATTTTGTGTCAACGTGGGTTCAACAAATAGCTCAACAGAATTGAAGAAATATTTTAATAACTTTTATTAACTATCAACAAAGGAGTTTCAAAATGAGTATTACAAACAGGTATTTGAGCATACTAACTATCCTTGCCGTCAGTTCTCCATTAACTGTATTGCATGCAGACTTGGGGGTAAGTATTACGGCGGCAAATCAGAAGAACCAATACAAAGGTAGCTCCAATAAGATTACGTTTTTTCCTGATTTAATTTATCGTGACAATAAT
>JALVRY010000040.1 GCA_027024625.1 Thiotrichaceae bacterium | reverse complement strand
GTATAACACCTTCTACGCATTGAAAAAGGGCGGCTAAGGCGATGGTGCGATTTCTATCGTTTGCTTGCATAATTTGTACTTATATTAAATTAAATCTAAATTCGTGACTTTAATGTGGATTCAGCTTAAAGAAAGTGGTGATTCCATTCCATATTAATTAATCACAGCTTACTTGCATCGTGTCAATGATTCCGCCACCAAGGCAAATATTATCCTGATAAAATACGACCGATTGCCCTGGTGTGATAGCTCGCTGCAATTCATCAAAACAAACTTGGTAAGTATCATCAGCTAATTTAGTCACAACACAGTCTTGATCTGCTTGGCGGTAGCGTGTTTTTGCCGTGCAACTAAACTGATTCGATGGTTCAGAGCCTGCAACCCAATGTAATTGTGACGCGGTAAGTTGCTGATTAAGCAATAAAGGATGGTCATGCCCTTGAGCCGCTATCAACTGATTTTTATCCAAGTCTTTTGCTACCACAAACCATGGTGCTTCTTGTGCTGTTTTCAAGCCACCGATTCCTAAGCCTTGGCGTTGTCCAAGTGTGTAGTACATTAAACCATGGTGCTCACCAATGATTTCTCCTTCTGGTGTGATTATTTTACCCGGTTGAGCTGGGAGGAAACGCTGTAAAAAATCTTTGAATTTACGTTCTCCAATAAAACAAATGCCCGTACTATCTTTCTTAGTTGCAGTATCAAAACCTGCTTTTGCTGCAATATCACGAACTTCTGATTTTTCTATTTCCCCTACAGGAAATAAACTATGTGCCAATTGATGTTGCCCAAGAGTGTACAAAAAGTAAGTTTGGTCTTTATTATTATCAACACCTTTGAGCATTTTGATCTGATCAGCTGTTTTGTCTATACGCGCATAATGCCCCGTTGCAATTGATTCTGCTCCCAAGGCTAAAGCATGATCTAAAAAGGCTTTAAATTTAATTTCCTTGTTGCACATGATATCTGGATTGGGTGTCCGTCCAGCTTCATATTCGGCAAGAAAATACTCAAATACTCGATCCCAATATTCACTCGAAAAGTTTGCAGTATGTAACTTTATACCTAAATCATCACTAACAGATTGAGCATCTGCTAAGTCTTCGGCAGCGGAACAGTAATCCTCAGTATCATCCTCCTCCCAGTTTTTCATAAACAAGCCTTCCACATGATAGCCTTGTTCTAGTAGGAGTAGGGCGGCAACGGAGGAATCAACACCACCAGACATACCAACAATAATGTGTTTTTTCTTAGTAAAATTATTCATCGTCTGCTTTAATTTTGCCTTCAGAGCCATCTATTATGTTTTGAATATTAGAGCGATGTCGCCAGAAAATCATAATAGCAATAAAAATGATACCGTAAGTCAATACTAAAGAGTGTGTAAAGAGGTAGAAATAAAGTGGAATTAATGCCGTTGCAATAAGTGCCGCCAATGATGAAATTTTAAAGCCTTTAGCCATGAGTAACCATGTTGCGACAAAGGCTAAGCCCGCATAAAAATGCAAGCCAAGAAAAACACCGATGGCAGTCGCAACCCCTTTACCTCCCTTAAACTGGTAAAATATGGGGTAAAGATGCCCAAGAAATGCTGCAATACCAATTAAAACCAAGGTTTCGTAATCTAGGTTAAGATACTGTCCGATAAGAACGGGAATTAAGCCTTTTAATAAATCGCCTAATAAGGTAAAAAAGGCGGCTTTTTTACCACCATGCCGCAAGACATTAGTTGCCCCTGGGTTGTTAGAACCAACAGTACGGGGATCAGTTAAGCCCATCAACTTGCAAATTATGATGGCAGCAGAAAGTGATCCCAGTAAATAGGCAGCAATTATTAGGAGATATGGCATAAAACCCACTTAACAGAGATTAATAAAGTCTGTATTTTATGCTTTGCTCAAGAGAAGGACAAAAACTTTGACAAAAAAATTAGAAATACTGCAAAAAGGTGAAGGTAAGCCACTTGTAATCCTGCATGGCTGGGGTATGAATCAGCATGTTTGGCAGCCTGTGAAGGCAGCATTAGAAGAAAATTTCACTGTATATTGGGTGGATTTACCCGGTCATGGCATTAATCAAGCCTTATCTTTAGGAAATATAGATCAAGTGTCACACTGCATTGCTAATGAAGTTCCTGATAACTCTGTATTTCTTGCTTGGTCACTTGGCGGATTAATTGCTCAAAATATTGCATTGCAGTTTCCCGCTAAAGTAGAACGTCTTATTTTGACTGCAACTAGCCCAAGTTTTGTTCAACGTAAAACTTGGGAATATGCGATGAAACCAGAGATATTGCAGGGGTTTATCGAGAGTTTACAACAAGATTTTGCAAATACCTTGAAACGTTTTCTTTCTTTACAGTTTATGGGGGTAAAAGGTGTGCAAACACAGCTAAAAGTTTTGAGAAAAGATTTACTCTCTAAGCCACCTAGCC
>JALVRY010000039.1 GCA_027024625.1 Thiotrichaceae bacterium | reverse complement strand
TTGGTGATGAGTCACAGGCTTGATTATTTGCGCCAAAATCCCATTGCTTGACGCCTAAACGGAAGCCACGAGCAGGACAGGCCGTGTTAATTGCCCCTTGAAGAAATTCAGAATATAAAATTAAAGGAGGGACAGGGTTAACGGCATTTGGATCAATCCAGCACATTTGCCAATACTGATAGGCCGTTTGTGTACCAACCAATGGATGGTCTTCACATTGCCAGCCATTATTTTCAATACTCACTAAAGCGGTGGGTAATTTCTCTTCAATTACCAGAAGTTGCCCATTGGGAATATTTGTACCACTAACATTAACTGTCCACTTTA
The DNA here is from genome assembly GCA_027024625.1 of Thiotrichaceae bacterium. Classification (GTDB taxonomy): domain Bacteria; phylum Pseudomonadota; class Gammaproteobacteria; order Thiotrichales; family Thiotrichaceae; genus S015-18. The sequence goes on along the minus strand of JALVRY010000039.1, from coordinate 2,113 downwards.
GTGTATTACCTACCGTAGTTGCGGCTCCTTTTGATACAGCAAAGGAGGTAGTGACATAACTTAAAGGAACTTCAAGATTATTATTCCCTGTATCATCATCACCCGAAGAACTATAAGCGGCAGAAACCGCATTTAATGGACTTTGACTAAATGTTGATGATGATGCTGAAATTTTATCAACATAAGCTGAATACCGTAGTTTTAGTGATGCACCAACCGCTAATCCCCCAACAATAGCAGAATGAGCACATTCTAACCTCTTTTCATACGGAACATAACAGCTCCATGCTGCACCATTAATTGTTGCATCAATGCTAGCTTCATCAATACGACCATATCCAGTAAATGTGTCTTTTAAAAAAATAGGGCGATAATAGGGGCGTGAACCATTATTAGTAACCGTTATTTCAAATTCAATTGGGGCACCAACATCAATGGGATTCCCAGAAAGTACTTGTTTAGACCACTCTAAGTCTCCATTCGCAGCAATAATAGCAGTATCTTCATTGGGGTTATCATCAAGTAATTCTTCACCATAGGCAGAACCTGTTACAACACTGTTTAATTGATTAGCTGGTGCTGTTGTTACTCTCTTTGTTGCACTTGGCCATATTCCATATAAATCAGCACGGGCAGCATGTTTATCCCCCTCAAATGCAGCCCATTCATAATCTAAATCATGTGTCCAACCGTTATATTCATTATTGATGGTAAAGGTAATAGGTGGGGCAGATGCTCCTGCATCAAGATCACCGCTGGTTAGCTCACAAACCCAGTAAAGGTTAATATCAACTAAAGGTATAAAACGTATTTCATTGTAAAATGCATACTTTGTGCCCAATAATAATGCATCTTTGAGTGACTCGATATTGGAAGTGTCCCAGCCTTGAGGATAGTTAACTTTATGCCCAACGGAACATGACCAATCCGTACCACCAACAGATACATTATTATTAATCCATGTTGTAATTAATGCATCAATATCCGCTGTATCCGTATAATCAGGTACATCTTTAAAAGCCCCTGTACTATCAGCTGACCATGCCATTAATAATGCCCTAGAGAAAACGACATCTGCACCAAATGCTCCTGTATTTACCTTTGATTTTTCTGAAACATCTTCAGGAACATATTCCCCCAATACATCTGCCACTACCACTTTGGGTGCTGCAGTTGAACCATGATTCGTGACATTAATTGTCCATGAGTTACTGGCACTTTGATCCCAATAGGGTTGGTCTGATGTTTTTACAATACCTAAATCAACATCGCCTTTATATCCAAAGTTTGCTGTTAAATGCTGTTCGCTTGCATTTAATGCAGCTACAACAATACTGTTATCACCTGCTCCATCTTCATCATACGAAGGTATTACGCCATTAGGTAAAGTACTTGAATCGATCACAACCCGATAAGGCACATTCGGATCAACAGGGCGAAAAGCATAATAACCGTTGGCATCGGTCAATGTGTCTTTAATGAATACATCATCTGCTGTACCCGCAATTGCATCAGGACCAGCACCAAATAGACTAACTTTAACACCTGCCAGACCTGGCTCGGGGAGATTTGTTGCAGTTTCTGGCATAAGCGACATGAGATCAATTAGGCCATTCCAGCTATCATTCAAGTCTTGAAATTTTTGTGTGTAACTTTCATCATATGTGTCTTGAACATGGTTGCCATTAACATCTAACCAAACTAAAGCACCAATTGTTGCGGGTGGTGTAAAACCAATGTCATAGCGATGCACAGACAGACCTGCGGTTCCCGTTGTGAGACTTATTTCAGGAATATTTGCAACCATTTGGGCATCTGAATCTAACTCTGGATTTGTACCTTGAAAGCCCATTGATAATGATCTTTCAAACAGAGGATTTCCCTCTGTATAGTCACTCGCATTATCTAGACGAATTTTATAATCCGATTCTGGCTGCAATCCATCTGCATCGGTAAAAATATAAACACCACCATTCGCCGTTACTTTTTGTGCAACTTGGGTGTTATTTGAATCGTATAGGCTAACTGTCACGCCATCAATCCCCATTTCTCCGGCATTTTGTATACCATCACCATTTTGGTCTAGCCAAATACGATCACCAATTTCAATAGG
>JALVRY010000038.1 GCA_027024625.1 Thiotrichaceae bacterium | reverse complement strand
TGCATCCAAGATACTGCTGCATCAAAGTCATCGATGATTGACTTACCTTTAAACATGTAGTCTTCATCATCTTTCTTAACAAGTAGTGGAACACCTGCTTCATTAACTTCGTGACATGCCGCACACTTGAGTGGACCATGCGAACCATCAGGGTTATACATCGCAGCTTGCTTATAAGCCGTGCTGTCTGTACCTGGATCTACAGGATATAAACCGTGAATCGACTGGTGACATGCTTGACAAGCTAAGCCTGCGTGACCTTTAGAGTAACGCATTAAGCTGTACTTACCTGGTTGATTGATTGGGAAGGCAGCTCCGCCTTGACCTTCAACGTATGGCGCAGCATGACAGTTAGCACAATGTGGTTCACCTGCTGATAACCAGTATTCTTTACCGTGCGTTGCCGCAGAGTAAGGAACGGCTGTAGAGCCAGTTGCACCTTCTGGTAGCTTCTCAACCTTAGCTGCTGGATTAGCAGATAGGATTGAAACATTCACATCGCCATCAGCATCCTTAGTCACCATTGGACCATCACCTTTTAGTGCAATGACCGCAATATCTGGTGTCATATGATCTGGGTTCCAGAAGTCAAGTACGTGCGATTTCTCAACATCCGCCTCACCTTTGTCATTCAATACAATCTTAGGATCGAGATATGTATCCGCTAGCTCTTTGATGTCTTTCATACCAAGGGCTTTTGCAATCTCTTCTAGAGACTTATTACGTAAAGTTTCACCTTCTTGCTTGAATGCTTGAGTGATGTTGTCACGTTGATAAAGTTCACGTGAGATTTGGCTATGGCAGTTTGTACACCATAGGCCTTTACCACCCTTACCATTACCAATTTGAGCAACATTATCTTGTAGCCACTGTCCAATTGCATTGAGATGCTCGTCGGTTTCTACGCCGTCTTTATCCTTATTGCGATTAGAGTGAACATCACGACCTGCGAAACAACCTTTTGCATCACGGTTATCGCCATTGGCAAACGCATTCTTACCATCATCTGTGATAAGGATTCCGTCTAGACCACCATCTTGACGGTGTGATGGGTGACATGCCTGACATGCACCTGCACGACCATTAGAATCAGGTAGAGGGTTTGATCGCAAGTGAGCAAAGTGAAGTGCTTGTGTTAGAGGTTGAATTGGCACTTCTTTACCATCTTTTCCTTTATGCATTTTAGACTGTAATACGCCAATTACGTTGTCTGCATGACACTTTTGACACAAGACTGGATCGCGACCGATACGGTTAGAAACTTCACGACCTTCTGGCTTGTAGTTTTTCAAGAAGTCAGTACCGTTCTTATCATCATGGATCTGTAAAACAGAAACAGAAGTTGCTTTCAAATTAGCTAACCAATCTGACGCACCTAGACCTTTCCAAAATGCCTTCTCTTGCTTGTATAGTGTGTATTTATCACCATTTGCTGTTTCATTCGAGTGACATTTTGAACAAGCAGGAGCATCAATTGGGTTAGTACCAACAAAGCGTACTGGCTCACCAGAGTGACTATCAATCACTGGCTTACCGCTATCCGCATCAACTAGGGCTACCCAGTTTTCTTGGAATGGACGAATATCACTTTCAACCAAGGTCAATGGGCTTTTAGCAACCATATCATCATTAAATGGCGTCAGTGGTAGACCAAGAGCATCCCAAATACCTGGGTTGGTTAGCAAGATGGGTACATTATCGAGGACAGGGGACTTGGTAAATACTTGTGTACCATGTTCACCCGTGTAATGTAGATGACCATCTTTCATTGGGCTAGGAACAGCTGCACCAGCAGGACCATTATCCATAGGTACAGGAATTTGCATACCTACATACTTTTTGTCTGCATCTTTACTACCACCAGTAGGATTCGTGCCCTTCAAATCCTTGTAGACGTAGAGATGTGTCCAATATGCATTGGCTACATTTTCATTTTCGGTATATTTACCATCACCATTTACATCATAAGGTACACTCCAATATGCGAGTTTTGCACCTTCTGAGTAAGTGTTATTAACAAAACCATATGAAAGCTTCATACGCTTTTTGCCATCAAGAACAACATCATGCTCTTCTTCATCAGACTCTAGCAATTCAGGGTATTTCTTGGCACCCGTTGCTGTTTTGATGACTTGTGATTGGACTGAGTTATAAGGGGGTAATACACAGCAATAAGTAAAGTCGAATCCCGTACAGTGCATTCCCAACTCATAGTTGATGGTAATGTTGTAGTCGTTAATCGGTTTACTCACATCCTTTGCTGGTGCTGCAGGTGCTGCAGGTGCTGCATCAGATTTAGCGGCGGGTTCGTCGGCTGCTGGTGCAGCTGCATCTTCCGCGAACAAAGGTTGCTGTAGTATCAGGGTGGCGGCACCAATGGCAGCGGCAAGTGCTGCATAGGTAAATGGCTTCCTGATCATAGTGGCAAGCTCCTAGTGGTTATTAAATAACAAAAGTTAAGAAACCTAAGTCACCCTTAAATAATAAGCTTACTGAGTAAACTGCCCTAAATAGGTGTCAAACAATCCATTGTTCCGTAGATCTCTCCTCCAGACGATAAAATAGCAAACGGCTTGATACAAATCAATCCAAATACTTATGCTAAGCTATTGTTTTTATTATTTAATATGTTTATTATATTATAACTTTCTAATGTTTGTGTGAGTAATATTCCCATAGATTTGTTTGAAATTGTAGAGAATAGAAACAACGAATCCCCCCCCTTACATAGTCATTTAGATAGTTGCAAATACCCCTAAAAATCAGTATATCATGGTTTACTAACATTGCACATTTTGCTATGCTCCGGCGTCTTTGACGGACGCTTGCTATACCCTTTGCCAAGCCGTCTGCCGCGTTCTTCTGAGAGCTAGTCGTATGCCAAATATTCTATATCAAGTTTTTCCTTTTTTACTATGGTTTCCCTCAGTAAACAAAGACACTATAAAAGCTGACCTAATTGCAGGCTTGACAGGTGCAGTTATTGTATTACCACAGGGCATTGCTTATGCGGCTATCGCAGGTTTACCGCCACAATATGGCTTATATACATCAATGATAACACCGATTATTGCTGCTTTCTTTGGCTCATCTATGCACCTAATTTCAGGGCCAACAGCAGCAATATCTATTGTTGTTTTTTCAGCTCTAAGCGGACATGCCACTCCTGGCTCACCTGAGTTTATTAGCATGGCATTAACGCTGACATTTCTTGCTGGTTTATACCAGCTAATTTTTGGATTAGCTCGCCTAGGTTCTCTTGTTAACTTTGTTTCACACACAGTTGTTGTTGGCTTCACAACGGGTGCTGCTATCTTGATTGCGACTAGCCAGCTCAAGTATGTGTTGGGCTTGAAACTTGAATCAGGTGGTTCATTCTTAGAAATCTGGGGGCATATTTATGAAAGCATTGGCAGTACTAATTTCTATATCTTAGCCGTAGCCCTTGTCACTTTAACAGCTTCACTACTCATGAAAAAATTTCGCCCAACATGGCCTAACTTACTGTTTGGTATGATTGTTGGTGGTGTATTTAGCCTGTTAATTAATGGTGAAGATCATGGTGTTAAGCTAATTGGAGCCATTCCTCGTAGTTTACCTCCACTTTCTATGCCAGGCTTCTCTCTTGAATTAATTAAAGAGTTAGCACCTGAGGCATTTGCTATTGCTTTATTAGGTTTGGTTGAAGCAGTATCCATTGCTCGTGCTGTTGCATCTAAGAGTAAGCAACAGATTGATGGAAATCAGGAATTCATTGGGCAAGGTTTATCTAATATATTCGGTAGCTTCTTCTCTAGCTATGCAGGCTCTGGCTCTTTCACACGCTCTGGAATTAACTACGACTCTGGTGCAAAAACACCACTTTCAGCCGTTTTTGCTGCGGTATTTTTGATGTTAATTATCTTACTTATCGCACCTGTTACAGCATATTTGCCGATTGCTTCAATGGGAGCGTCGATTTTACTCGTTGCGTACAGTCTAATCGATAGCCATCATATAAAAATGATATTTAAGATTAGCAGATCTGAGACCGCTATCTTGCTAACAACTTTCTTCGCAACCTTATTCTTAGAGTTAGAATTTGCAATTTACTTAGGTGTACTGCTTTCACTACTCTTATTCCTTAATCGTACATCGCACCCTAATATAATTCCGCTTGCTCCTAACCCCAAGACTCTAAGCCATGCATTACAGTCGGTTGATGATAAGCAGCTACCAGAATGCCCACAGTTAAAAATCATCCGTGTGGATATGTCGATTTACTTTGGTTCAATTTCAGCAATACAGAAAGAATTCCACAAGATTACTAAGCAAGGTTATAAATATATCTTGATAGACGCGGGAGGAATTAACTTTGTTGATATGGCCGGTGCAGAAATGCTGGAACAAGAAGCCAAGCGGTTGGAAGAGTTAGGCGGTGGGTTATATTTCTATCATGTAAAAGAAAGTGTTTTCAAACATCTTATCGATAATGAGGTATTCGATCACATTGGTGATTATCACTTTATTCCCACAAAGAAGGGTGCAATACATTGGGTATTTTCTCAGCTTGACGAATCGCAGTGTAAAACTTGTACTAAACGAATCTTCCTAGAGTGTGATTCTGTCGATAGGGATTAAGGATCAGGAAGCTATCAAAGCCGATTTTAATCGCAGGAAAGAAATGATAACGTTCTTTCCTGCGAAGCTAATACAGCATCAGTTATTTATTTAACAATAACACGAGCACCGAGTTTCTGGATATTTCTGTTATTTGCATGCTTCATCACTGCGAAGAACTTCTTAACCTGCTCTTTTGAAACAGTCATCGGCTTTTTCAAGACATACCATCTTACGCCTTCTGTACAAGGCGGCGTGGTAAATGAGCCATTAAAACGATAGTAATCTTTATCTTCTGGCATTAGCTGACTGTAATTTAGACCTTCATCAATAGCTGCATCCTTACGTGCTTCTGCTGGCATTTTCTCCCAGATACTTTTTAGAATTGGATTCTCTTCACCTTCATCAAACATAACTGAAACAACAGCATAAGTATTTTCTTCGGCATTACGGTGGACAAAGTGAGCTTCTAAAGGAAAACTTTTGCCATCAATGGTATTTTCACTTGGTGTATGAAAGTGAAACTGTTTCAACACAAATGTTTTGCCGTCAACAACAATGCTACTACCCTCGGCAATATCAACCTGTATTGTATGACCATTGTTCAATACTTTCTCAGCTTTACCTTTATAAGCAAACTCAATTGCTGGCAAATCGGCATCAATATCACTTTTTATATCGATAGGAGATTGGTTCTGCCCTGTGCCACACAATGCAAACTTATCCGACATTTCAGCCCAGTGCTCAGGAGAAGCATCTCCTTCATATCCCCAATGAGCTGCATGATGATTAGCATCAACTGACTTTTCAGCACTATGCTCTTCTGCCATTAAGCTGCTTGTTAATGCAAGAACAGCAATACTTAATACAATCTTCTTCATGTTGTACCCTTAAAATAATGAATAAAAAAGAGGCAGATTATATATTGCTATTCATGTTATATCTATGCGGCATAGGCTCTATAGCATTACAACTTAGTAATGAGAATTTAGTAATTCCCTACTAGGAGACTGACTTATAAACAATAAAAAAGCGGCTATGAGTAGCCGCTTTTTTATTTTGAAAGAAGTCGTTATCTAAAAATCATCAATGATCTTAGGCGTTACAAAAATCAATAATTCACGTTTGCTGTCTTTCTTATGTGTCTTTCTAAATAAACGTCCAACAACAGGGAGATCACCTAAAACGGGAACTTTGGTTGTTGATTTTAGATTGGTTTCTTCATGCACACCACCGAGCACAATTGTCTGACCATTTTCCACTAACACAGTAGTTTCTACAGCACGGGTATTAATACTTGGGATACCTTCATACTCCGTACCCACTGAATCTTGATGTACTTTTAGGTTAAGAACAACATGCTCATCAGGCGTAATTTGTGGTGTCACATCCATGCTGAGTACTGCTTTCTTAAAGGATACATTTGTTGCCCCACTTGATGATGCTTGTTGATATGGAATTTCTACACCTTGCTCAATGGTTGCAGCACTTTGATTCGATGTAATCACGCGAGGTGTTGCAATTATTTCACCCTTACTTTCTGCTTGCAGGGCTGATAGTTCTAAATCAAGTAAGAAATCTTTCGCCAAAATTGCAAAACCAAGTGAACCAGATGTTCCCACCACAGGCAAATTTACACTTAAACGATCGGCTAGACTTGGTGCTTTTACTGGTAACGACTTTCCTGTTTTTGACAGATTGCTAATAGCACTATTAGTAATTGTATTTGTTGCTGCACTCGTCCCTGAGCTTGTCACAACTCCATTTGAAAAGCCTTTGACGGGGGTCATACCAAATTTTGCACCTAGCTCTTTACTAAATTCGTTCATAGCGATAACAATACGAGACTCAATTAATACCTGCTGTACAGGCATATCTAAAGCTTCAACCAGTTTCTTAATTTCCTCAACTTGAGCTTCAACATCCTGCACCAACAAAGTATTTGTTCTTTCATCTAAAGAAACAGTACCCCGACGCGACAATAGAGAGTGTGCTTGATCACCTTTTGATTCACGAATGAGTTTGGCTAAATCACTTGCTTTAGCAAAGTTAATAGAAATATATTCTGTAATTAATGGCTCTAAATCACTTTTTCGTTTAATCGCTTCAAGTTCTTGCTGCTCTTTATCGGCAAGTTCTTTAGCTGGAGCAACCCATATTACACTGCCATTTTCACGCATTGCTAGATTCTTTGTTTCTAGCACTATATCTAACGCCTGATCCCAAGGGACATCTTTTAGTCTTACTGTAATACTACCTTCTACTGTATCACTCACTACGATATTTTTATCCGTAAAATCAGCGAGTAACTGTAATACGGCACGGACTTCAATATCCTGAAAGTTAAGGGATAATTTATCACCCTTAAAGACTTTCTTCTTTTTCTTTAAACTACTGGGATTTTTCTTTTTTGAAATAATAATTTGATAATTACGACCATCACGCTCGGTTTTGTACTCTATATTTCCTTTCGCATAGATCATAATTTTTGCACCCAACTGACGCTGACTAGTTTCAATATAGGTAACAGGTGTTGCAAAATCTAAGACATCTAAACGTCTTTGTAAGTGTTTTGGAACATCCACATCTTTGAGCAATAATCGAATTGTGGAACCTGCACGATGTACTTCAATTTTTGAATCATTATGAGGAAGAATTAAACTGACCTTTCCGCTACCATCAACTTCTCTACGAAAATCAACCTTTCGTAAATTACGCGATGCTTGAGCTGCTGGCTTTCTCTGTTGAGAAGCTGCTTGATAATGCTTTTGAGCAACAGGCTTAGGCTGCACATAGGGTTTAGCTTGTGTACGAGGCTTTGCTTGTGAATTTTTTGTTACCACACGTTTTGCGGGAGCATGTACTTTAGCGTTCGACTGAGGCATATTATCCCACACAGGTGCTTCTA
>JALVRY010000037.1 GCA_027024625.1 Thiotrichaceae bacterium | reverse complement strand
ACACTATCCATCAGTCTATCCCAGCTACCGCCTTCACCGACACTTTTCATTGCTACTAAAGGTGCTTCTCTCACCACCTTGTTGTTCACCATGAATTTTATTTTTCCTAAGATATCACCGCGAGTAATCGGGGCATCGATTCCCTTGTCGATTTCCATCACGCCTTTTAGTTTTTTATAGTGATCTTTCTGGATAGTTACGTAAAGATCATCAATAGCTCCAAGAGGGACTTGGCTTTCATTGCCCTTCCATACTCGTGCTTCGGCTAAAACGGAGTCTTTTTTATAGAGCAGGTGTGTCTCGTAAAAACGGAAGCCAAATTCTAATAACTGTCGAGTATAGGCAGTGCGTTCTTCAGGACTTTTTGTGCCTAAAACCACAGAGATAAGGCGCATATTATCTCGCTTAGCAGAGGCTGCTAAGCAATAACCAGCAGACTGAGTGTGCCCTGTCTTAATTCCATCAACGGTTTTATCCTTCCATAATAATTGATTACGATTACGTTGATTGATTTTATTATGGGTATATTCTTTTTGAGAGTAGAGTTTGTAGTGTTCAGGATACCGAGTAATAAGGTTTTTAGATAATGTTGCAATATCACTGGCTGTTGAATAATGATTTGCTGAAGGCCATCCTGTCACATTTTCATAATGTGTATTTTCTAACTTCATTTCAGTGGCAACTAAATTCATGCGCTTCACAAAAGCATCTTCTGTTCCTGCAATATGTTCAGCCAGTGCTACGGCCGCATCATTCCCAGATTGGATAATTAGACCATGGAGTAGTTTGTCTAGCTTTATTTTTTTGCCAGGTTTTACGAACATGCGAGAGCCTTTCATTCCCCATGCTTTCTGACTGATGAGCACATCATCATCAAGAGAAATATTTCCTTTTTCTAACTCTTGATAAATAACGTAAGCAGTCATTATTTTGGTAATACTTGCTGGTTCTATTCTCTGGTGGGCATTTTTTGCAGCAAGCTCGTCGCCACTTTGAAAGTCAACGAGTAGGTAGCTTGCAGCATCAATTTCAGGAATTTGGACATTATCTGTGGTGATTTCTTCTGCTGTTAGTAGTGTTACAGAGAAAAGCAAAACTAACATACTTAAAAAACGAAATGGTGTTGTAGCCATTGAATGTGAATCCTTTCTTTTGAAAATGATAGAACTTGATCAGAGATTCCTTAAAAATAATAAAGCAAAGGGCTCCCAAAGACGGCAGTTTATCCAAAAATAAGAAGTGTAGCGAGGATAAGATTATATCACTACACCTGTATCATCTTAATAGCTATGGAGTCATGCGAGATTAATTGAACCTAGCTTGTTTTTGGAGGCTATCTGAGAATAGAGCAAGCTACTGTAAATTTGTCTGACAGCGTCTATTTTCCATTCAAATTCGGTAAAGGGGTTTATAGAGGCTTACTCCATTCTCAGATTCTAGTCCTTAACCACCTTAAAACTGGTTAAACCATCTTGAGTTAAACGATCTTTAACATTATCGATATGATCTTGGCTATAAAAAGGTCCAACTCTAACCATATAAAGCTCTCTGTTTTTACCAAAGGCTGTTGCCATTTCTGTTTTACTAATACCGATAGAAGAGAGGCGAACAAACATATCAACAGCTTCAGCATTTGTTCTATAAGTTCCAACAACTACATAGTAGGGAGAGCCAGAATGCTCTGATGTTTTTGCATATGTTTGTGATGAATGTCTAGCTTGCTTCTTGTTATAAGATTTTGTCACCGTTGATGGGGGGATTTTACCTTTAAACTGTTCTGGTGTGAGAGCCTCAATATGTACGGGGGCAACTTTTGACTTGATCATACCGATTGCATTGGCAGCGGCGAATGATAATTCAATTTCATTTTGAGAATCAAATGGCCCACGATCATTAACTTTTACGATAACTGATTTGCCAGTTTTTTTATTAGTTACTTTGACATAACTTGGTAGTGGGAGAGTTCGGTGTGCTGCGGTATAAGCAAACATATCAAATGTTTCGCAGCTAGCTGTTTGGCTACCTTGGTAAGCTGCACCGTACCATGATGCTGTTGCGTCTTTAACATAACCTTTAGCTGACGGAAGTGTTTGGTATGTTTTCCCATTTATTGTATAGCTAGATTCATTGCCACATTTGCTTTTGACTTCAAAGCGTTGTGCTTGGTTGTTGCTTGTTTTGACGTTGTTATTGCCTCCACAAGAAATCAAAGAAAAAGCAGTAAAGCCTATTAATATAAACGTGGAGAATTGTGTTCTTATTTGCATTGCGTAGCCCCAGTAACAATTATTGTTGGTCTAGGAGCTTGTCTGGGAACTAATAACCTACTGCAAATCCCATAAACATCATAATCTGAAATTATTGAACTCGTTAAATAGAACAACTATTTGCCTCACTCAATAAGTCCACCTTATGATATTTCTGTGATTTTCGCTACGGTTTTAG
>JALVRY010000036.1 GCA_027024625.1 Thiotrichaceae bacterium | reverse complement strand
CACTTTATTAGAACGCTTTTTCCAATAAAGGACATAAAATAAGCCTTCGATTATCCAAGCTACAATAATGCCCAGAATAAATAATTTCATAATTTTTTCTCCGTAGTTATTTGTCAGCTAAAGGCGACATATCGCCAAAAGTGTATTTATTTTTATATTGATAAGGTTTTCTATAACATCATTCTATTATATTAACATAGCCTTATATTTGACAATTGCCTAGTTTTTGCTGATAAAATGAATATTTTATTAAGAAATATTGCGGAGTCTCAATAACACACCACGAAATGAAGAAATGAAGAAATGAAGTTTTTTCAATTCTATACACCATACTGATCACGATATGTTTGCACTGCATTTAATATAGCCACATCATCCATTGATTCTGATATATGCTTAATTACATCTGGCAAACTAACAATATTAACAACGTCAATACCGTAACTTGCTTGAACTTCTTGCACCGCTGATAATTCACCCGTACCTTTCTCTTGTCGATCTAATGAAATAGCCACACCCGCTAATTTAGCACCGCTTGCTGCAACAATATCCGCAGCTTCACGGATAGCTGTACCTGCAGTAATTACATCATCTACAATTAAAACACGCCCTTCCAAGGGTGCTCCTACAATATTACCGCCCTCTCCATGTGTTTTTGCTTCTTTTCGATTGAATGCATAAGGATAATCAATTCCATGTTGTTCATACATCGCCATTGCAATAGTTGAGACTAATGGAATCCCCTTATAAGCTGGCCCAAAAATCATATCGAACTGTAAGTTAGATTCGACAATCGCTTGAGCGTAAAAATGACTAAGTTGAGATAAAGATGAGCCTGTTTGAAATAACCCTGCATTAAAAAAGTAAGGGCTAATACGCCCAGACTTTAGTGTAAACTCACCAAACTTAAGTACACCTTGCTGGATAGCAAAATCGAGAAAATCTTTCTGAAAGGGCTTCATTTTAATTTAAACCTATCGATACAAACAAAAAAGGCATAAAGAATACCTCCTCTATGCCCTTTTGCAACTTAAAATATTTTACAGTGATACTCGTCTAAATTAAAAATCACCCTCAGCTGCACGATTCATAATTTCTTGCAGCTTGGCTTTTACGCCTGTTGCGGCTTTTAGTAAGTCAGGAGGTAATGTTTTACCGCCGTAAATCATCATATCCATATTTAAGGCATATAGATTATATTTGCCATTTTTGTCTTCAACCATTGAGATTCGACAAGGTAAATATGCAGAAAACGCATCGCTGTATTCCACCATTGTCATTGCAATAACAGGATCACAGAATTGGAATATCTTTAAGAAGCGCTGCTCTTCACCTGTCATTAATTTAACTTGTTCAGAGAGTGGTAGCTCTCCAACAGCTTTCATATTCAACTCATTTGCAACAGATTTCATGGCTTCTTCTGCATCTGCTGGTGTTACACCGTCAGCGAGTGGAACTTTCCATACGGTTGCATCAGCAGAGTTTCCATATTTTTTTAGACCTTCCCACATTTCTTTATAGACATCTTTGGCTTTTGGATCCAATTCATTCAAAGCAGCAACTTCTGCTTTCATGTCCATATCTTTAAAACCCGCCATTTGTGAGCCAAATTTTGTATATGCATAGCCGCCGCCAATCAGTGCGACAAGTCCAACAATAGCAAGTAAATTACGAATAATACCCATTTTTACAGTTCCTCCAGATAAAAAAAGGGCGTTTAGGTGTGTTATATTGACCTTCCCTAAAACGCCCTTGAGTTGGAATAGAGTATGATTTATTCCAACTTTTGTATACTGCCAAATATGGCAATCTGTATAGTGGTTATTGCGTATCTATTTTAGCCATCAAGCCAAAACTTTTAACAAAAGGTCCCGCCATTGCAGGTGTTTTTATCATTTGCCCATAATCGCCTTTCTCAAATTTTAATTTACCTGTTGCATAAGCCATTCCCATGCTCGCCATACCTAATGGTTTCTTAACCCATTTCATCCAGTTTTTACGATCAGCTCGCATATCCCAGTCTGGTTCCTCACCATTGTATTCGCCTGCACTAACACATTCACCATTTTCTACAATAAAGACACCACAAGGCTTGTCTTCACCTTTGAAACCACAAGTGATAACTGAGCTAAAACCAATTTCTGCTAACTTATCTTTTACCTCTGGCTCATTATTCCAATTATCTTTTAATTCATTCATCCAATCTGCTGAAAATAGTTCTGGCATTTTATTACACTCCTAAGTGACTCTTATTAAAATTTAGGTATTGCTTCATTGTTGAGTAAAAGAGACGCTACAAGTCTTTAAAACAATAACCTTTCTGAATTATATTGTCTGTGCCGCTCTACATAACCTAGATTCCTCTCGAAAAATGGTATGTAAAGTAACAAAAATCCGACTGATCATAATAAATAAGAACATTATCAGGCAAGAACAAATGTTTATATTTGCTAAATGACTAGCAAATATCACAGTACAAAAACAAGATTGACATAAGTAGGATGACATAATTATTCCCTATGCATGAGTCACATTCAGACTGTGAAGCAAATATTCTATCTATCTGATAATAGATATCTTTAGAAATGGATTATTGATCTGTATACTGCTGAGTCTAATAATTAATCAAGGAGCAACAATGCCTTTTCCTGATACGTTCTATCGTTGGAGACCTCACCCATGGCACGGACTCGATGCGGGTGAAAACGCCCCCGAAATTGTTAATGCCTATATAGAAATCACACCATTTGACCCTGTTAAATATGAAACAGATAAAAAAACAGGATATTTAATGGTAGATCGTCCACAGCGGGCATCATCACTACAACCTTCATTATATGGTTTTATTCCTCGTACTTATTGCGGCAAACGCACCGCCGCATTAATGGGAGAAGGTCTCAAAGGTGATAAAGACCCATTGGATATTTGCGTATTCTCAGAAAGACCAATTACTCGTTCAGATATTTTATTACATGCCCGCGTTCTCGGTGGTTTGCCCATGGTGGATGATGAGGAAGCAGATGACAAAATTATCGCTGTACTTGCAACAGATAATATGTGGGGTGCAGCAAATGACTTGTCATGCCTGCCAGATGTCTTAATCGAGAGACTTGATCACTACTTTAATACCTACAAAATGTCTCCTGGCAAAGAAAGTAGTGTCAAAATAGGCGAAGCATACGGCAAAGCACATGCTATGAAAGTAATCACAGCAGCAATGGAAGACTACATGGAGCGATATGCCGACTAGCACTCCCATCGCAATATCAGCACGCGAGGCTCAAACCATGATGGATAGTGATGAACTATCCTACCTCATTGATATTCGTTCAAGTATGGAATTTCTGTTTATTGGACATCCCATTGGTGCAGTACATATACCGTGGATGGATGAGCCTGACTGGGAAATAAATCCACACTTTGCTGCTGATATTCGCAAGCTATTACTTGGTGGTGTGATATGTAGCCATAAAGATCACTGTGCAAATATCATCCTTATTTGTCGCAGTGGTAACCGCTCTGAAATTGCAGGGAAAGCACTATTAGAATCAGGGCTTAAACGGGTTTACCATGTCATCGATGGATTTGAAGGCGATAAAGATGAACATAATCATCGATCAGCCATTAATGGTTGGCGTTACGATGGCTTAGCTTGGGAACAATGCTAGAAACTAATGAGGCGAATTTTGCCAGCCTTAGCATCCTCAGATAATCACCTAGACCAAAACAAAAACAATAAAAAAGGCACATAAAGTGAGTTCAGATCTTAAACAACTGATTAAAGAACAAAGAGAACTACTGACTCAAGAGATTGGGTCATCATTACAGCAACTAGCGGGTAAATTATCCCCCATTATTAACAATAAAAAACTTATTGACGAACAACTTGCAAGTTCCTGTAAGGATCTCCCGTTTTGTAAAAACCTATATGCTTTAGATGTTAATGGCATACAAGTTAGCTCAACATTAAGCCGAAAGAAGGTAGATCATAATGCCTATGGTCGAGACCGCTCGGCACGTCGGTATATGAAAAGCATGTATAAAAAACATGACTTTGAGCTTTCGGAGTCTTATATCAGCAAAAACAAAAAACGCCCCTCTTTAACTGCCGTCCAAGCAATCAGAAATGAGAAAGGTGAACGCATTGGCTACCTTGGCGTCGATTATGATTTGCGAGAACTACCACACACAGAAAGCATCTACCAAGAAACAGATAAATGGCGACAAATAAAAGGTGATCCTTCTATTCGAGGAGGTTTATTCTCACAACAGCGAGCGGAAAGCCTACTTGATGCATCCATTAACGATGCAATGCACCTAATTGAATCATTAATGCTAGAGCACGGCGTTCACCACTGCCAAATCCACTTTTCCAGTAGCCGAGCAACTATCTGGCACGTTGATGATCCTTACGTTTATCGTATTCTAACAATAGATGAATTACTCGACCCAGATATTTGTCTAGCTTACCCAAATCGAACTTATTTCGAACGAGCAATAGTCCCACCAAAAGATATTATGCGTATATTCGAGCAATTCAAAGCACTGCGTTTTATGGATGAAACAATCTACCTACGTTCAGGTTCACTAAACCTAGTCAATGGCTTTATCGGGCTAAACTTCTCATGCGACGGTACGCATTATCTTAGCTATGACGAGTTCTTATCAAAAGGCATGGATTTTTGGTTGCTAGGCTGATTAGCCGTAATACTGAAAGAAAACAAATATTTTAAGCATAAAAAAAGCCTGAACAATGTTCAGGCTTTTTAAATCTGGTGCCGCAACCAAGAGTCGAACTCGGGACCTACTGATTACAAGTCAGTTGCTCTACCAACTGAGCTATTGCGGCTAAGAGGTTGGATATTATATAGAAGCTTTTTTTTTGTGCAAGTAGGTTTTTACTATTTTTTAAAATTAATAAAAAACACTTATTAAACATAAACTTATGCTACAAAGACACCTAGTTATCTGTAAAAATCCACCATTTGATTAATTTAACTTTATTGGTGATCCATCAAACTTTGCGAATTCAATAGGCTGATCAGTCTGAGCTGTTTGATAATCGCGATCAAATACTAGTTCTACTGAAAGTTCTCCATCAATATCGCCTATTGCTTTTACTTGCTTCAAATCAGGTATGCGTTTGGCAAGATAGGTACACATTGCTGTCGCAATCGCATCATTTTCTTTAAATAGAGCATTGATTAGTGAATTAGCAACAAACTGTGCTCGTTGCATAGGGTTAGGATTAGTGATGAAATCATCCGCAAGTTGAATACCTTCATCCATCTTTAAATCCATGTTGTCTAAATATTGGCGTTGATGCCCTGGCACTGCTTTTCCACGATCATATTCTAAAATTGCTATGCCATTAACAACAGCGTGTAACTTATTATCATTCATTATAGTTAACCTCTCGCCTACCCCATCTCATCAAAACCAGCTTTCTTGTATAGCTCTTTGGCCTTTTCTGGGTTCCGCTCTACACCATTGCCTTGCTCATACATCATTGCAAGTGTTGTTAAAGAGCCTTGTAAGCCTTGGTCTGCGGCTTTTTGAAACCACTCCGCAGCTTTGGCTCCATCTTTTTCTACACATTCACCTTCGAGATACATAAAACCTAAACCGTGCTGTGCAATTGCATAACCTTGGTTTGCTGAGGCTGTCATCCAACGTAGAGCTTGCTCATCATTTTGAACAACGCCTAAGCCATTCTGATGCATAATTGCAACCAAGTGTTGAGCATTCGCGTCACCATCTGAGGCAAAAGGTGAAAGTAGTTTTATCGCTTGTGAAAAATGCTTTGATTCAAATGCACCCATTGCACTGGCGTAATCCATTTCGTAGTTGTCATCATTAGATGCAGACATGGTAGGTATTCCTATATCAATAATTATTCGGTTAGATACTATGGACTTTATCGTATATTTCAAATTTTTGATAAATTCCTGCTTTGTTACATGGAGACAGTATATCAATGAAACCTCTCATGATTTTACCCCTATCGGGATATTTTGATATACTAATATACGGGTATGATAACGGACGATATATGACTAAAGCGATTCAACAAAATATAATGCGTCAATGCATCCAAAAGGTTGCAACTGGACCAGAATATAGTAAAGATTTAAGCTTCGATGAAGCATACGAGTCAATGCGAGTGATCTTAAGCGGTGATGCAGATCCCGTACAGGTTGCAATATACTTCATAGCTTTACGAATGAAGCGTGAAACTAATGAAGAAAACTGCGGTATTTTACAGGCATTGATTGAATCGGCTGAAATCGTTAAAACGGATCTTGATGAAATTGTTGATATTTGTGATCCGTACGATGGCTACACACGAGGCGTACCAGCATCACCCTTTATTCCTGCTGTCTTAGCAGCAATGGATGTTAATGCGGTATCTCATGGTTTAAATGAAGTTGGTCCTAAATACGGTGCAACTCATCATAAAGTTTTAAAAGCAGCGGGCTTACGTGTTGATTTAACACCTGAGGACGCAGCTAAGCAGGTGGAGCAGATTGGTTGGGCTTATATTGACCAAAGCTCATATGCACCAAAATTGCACGACATGATTCCACTGCGTCAACGCATTATTAAGCGTCAAGTGTTGACGACAGTAGAAACGATGGTTGGTCCTATTCGTGCAAAGAAAACACATTTAATGGGGGGCTATGTGCATAAAGCATACCCACCTATTTATACCGCACTAGCGAAACATTCTGGCTTTGATTCCGCCATGTTTGTGCGCGGTGTTGAGGGTGGAATTATTCCGTCATTGCAGCAATCAGGGCGTTTGTTTTACTACCATGATATGGATGGTGAAGAGCAACAACGCGACCTTGCTCCAAGTGATATTGGTATTAAAGCGTCAACTCGAGCTGTACCATTACCTGATGATTTACCAACAGTTGATGCAGCAGATAATATTGCGACAACAGTTGATATTTCTGCTGTTGCCCAAGTCTCAGCAGATTTAGGGAAAGCCGCTTTAGGAGGCGAAGAAGGAATAATGTATGATTCCTTGGTATATTCCACTGCGATTTGTTTAACACATATAAATCGCTATGAGACAATGCAAACGGCGGCAGATGCTGTACGTAATGTATTAAATAGTGGTGCTGCCTTAGATAAACTAATGGCAGCAGCTTAAGTTTTTTTAGATAACTTCTTGGTTGAGGAAATTACAATGAACCGCGAATATTATGATACAACAGTAAAAATGGAAGAAGCTAACACTGACAATGAGTTCATTCTCGGCTGGCAGTGTGGTTACCTTTGTAACCCTGAGCGTGAAGAGCAGCGTATTACAGAAGCTTATGAAGCTGGTTATGAAGCAGCCAAAGAAGGTGATACAGAGGCTTACAAAAAATGGGCTGCATAATCTGCACCATTGTTCTGTATGAGCATTAAAAAAAGCGGGCGTATTAGCCCGCTTTTTTATGGATGTAATATACTCAATAACTAAGTAGGAGTGCACACACATTTAACAATTTACTGGTCTATTTTCCGCTATTCAAGCCATTCTCTCAGTCGCGTAGCACGG
>JALVRY010000035.1 GCA_027024625.1 Thiotrichaceae bacterium | reverse complement strand
GTAATGGGTAAACACTCCGCAATCGGGCCTATTGATCCGCAAATGCAATTTGGGCAAATGTCTGTTCCGGCACATACAATTCTGGCTGATTTTGAGAAAGCCAGAAAAGATATTATGTCCGATCCTAAGCTAGGCAATTTATGGGCGCCAAGATTAGCCTCTCTTCCACCTGGCTTTTTAAATCTTTGTGAACAAACCATTGCTCTTTCAAAGGAAAAGGTCAAGCTTTGGATTTATAAATATATGTTTAAAGGCAGTGATCTAGATAAAGCAAAAGAAATCTCTGAGTGGCTTGGAAAATTTGATGAACATAGAACACATGGACGGCCCATTGGGTATGACTTGGCTAAAGCAAAAGGACTGAACGTAACAAGACTTGAAGATGACCAGCCACTGCAAGAGGCAGTGCTGTCAGTATTTCATGCAACTATGGTTACATTCCAGTCATCAGGCGCAATAAAAATTATCGAGAATCACAAAGGAAAGGGGCACTATCTGGTGAGCACGATTGCTCTGCAGATGCCTGCAAATGCTAACGCAGAAGCCCAACAAGGCGCTTCACTTGACGGCAATTCCGCTACGCTCCATTGCCACCAGTGAGCTTGGTCGTTAGGGGCGTGTACACGTAAGTACTATGATAAATAAAATATTATTCAAGTTCGGGGCAACTGAAGAACAATCTCCGCTAGAGCTTAATGTAACTCCAATAACTGTATTTGTTGGTCCGAACAATTCAGGTAAAAGTCGCGTCTTAATTGAAATTGAAAATTATTGTCGTCGAACTATGGGGCAGCCAAATGATTTAGTTATAAATCAATTAGAGTTGATGTCCTATAGTAAAGAGGATATTGAAAGCGAAATATCAAAAATTGAGCAAACTCCAAAGATTGGGGAAACGATTAGTCCCGGCCATGTAATACTTGGAAAACTAAACCCGCAAAACAACCAAATGTTTAGAGCACAGGTAAATAAAGATGCTCTTATACAAGAAGCGCAAAACCCAAACCAAAGACAAGGCCACTATGCTAGCTTTCTTGGTATCTATACTGTTCGACTAGATGGCACAAATCGTCTAAATCTGCTAAATGAGCAAGAAGCTGGCGACTTGCAAACGACACCAAATAATCACTTGGCTCACCTATTCATAGATAATGAGCTTCGTAAAGAGGTAAGAAGAATAGTACATGATGCTTTCAAAAAATATTTTGTTATAGACCCAACAAAAATTGGCAAGCTTCGGGTAAGGCTCTCTGATACTGAACCCAAGAATGAAAGAGAGGAGAAAGGATGGGAAAGTGAGGCAATAGAGTTCCATCGAAACTCCGTGGAAATCTCTGATGCTAGTGATGGCGTAAAGGCATTTACTGGCATCATTACAACAATTTTGGCTGGTGATCCAAAAGTTGCACTAATCGATGAACCAGAAGCATTTCTACATCCTGCGCTATCAAATAAGTTGGGCAAAGAAATTGCAACGTCGCTGAAAGAATCGCGGAAGCGGTTATTTGTCTCAACACACAGTGCAAGTTTTCTTATGGGGTGCATTCAGTCAGGATCACCACTTAATATTGTGCGACTCACCTACAATTATAACCCACCTACAGCAAGGTTGTTGCCACAAGAAAAACTGTTGCCCTTAATGAGAAACCCGCTCTTAAGATCAACTGGTGTTTTGGAGGGTTTATTTTATGAATCTGTGATCGTAACAGAAGCAGATTCTGACAGGGCATTTTACCAGGAGATTAACGAGCGGTTATTGGCGAAAAATGATCCTAGAGGTATAGCTAGTTGCTTATTTATTAATGCACAAAACAAGCAGACTGTATGGGACATTGTCAAGCCGTTACGAGAATTAGGAATTCCAGCACTAGGTATTGTTGATATTGACGTTCTAAAAGATGGGGGGCAAGAATGGAGTAAACCTTTAAAGGGAGCATTTATTCCAGAAATCAGCCATGAATCGCTACACAAACAAAGACAATCATTATTAAAAGCATTTGTAGATACAGGCAGTGACTTCAAGAAGGATGGTGGTATAACACTACTCAAAGGTGGAGAAAAGGAAGCCTGTGAAAATTTATTTTCCCAACTTAAAGAATATGGTGTGTTTGTAGTGCCGAATGGAGAACTTGAATCATGGGTTAAAAGTCTTGGTGCTACCGGTCATGGGTCTAAGTGGTTGATTGAAGTGTTCGAAAAAATGGGAGAGGCCACAGAAGATCCAAATTATCTAAATCCAGATGATGGCGATGTCTGGGATTTTATTGGCGAAGCAAAAGATTGGTTGAGCAATTCAAATAGAAAGGGAATTCCCACGTCATGATATATGCCCCTAACAAACGCATGCACTCGGACAGCAAAAAGCGCCGCTCCTCGTTCCTCGTCGCTCTGCTTTTTGCTGCCGGTGATGCGCGGCGTTAGACACAAAAGAGTTTATCGTGATATTAACTAATAAAAGT
>JALVRY010000034.1 GCA_027024625.1 Thiotrichaceae bacterium | reverse complement strand
TTCACACAAATTCTCGTGGATACCTAGCTGATTACTACTAATTCTATTTACTTCCCCTGTTGATGATTTCATGCTCTCGCGTGTAAATCTTCCAATAGCTCAAGAGTGACATAACTTGCGTCACCCGCATCACCCCGCAACACAGTAAAAGCATCATCAGGCTCACCAAACTGATCCAATACAATCACAGCCTTACTGAAATCTTGATCTTTAGTGTAAGCATTAACGGTAACGACTGTTTTCAAATTAGCCGAAACAGATGAACGGATGCCATTATCTGAATCTTCAAATGCAATACATTCATCAGCCGTCAAATTCATCTTATCCATCGCATATTGATAGATATCGGGTGCTGGTTTTTTTGCAGGGACAATATCGCCTGCCGCAATGACCTCAAACCAATCAATCGACTCTTCACCAAGGGTTGAGGTCAGCAAATATGTCACATTGGCAGGTGTAGTTGTCGTAACGATAGCCAAACGGTAATCCGCCGCCTTCGCCTCTTTTATTAATCGCTCAGCACCTGTGCGTAAAGGAATTTCACCATTTTTCAACATTTCTAAATAAAAATGTGTTTTACGCTGATGTAAATTTGCGGCAAAAGCTTGTAAACCTTCTTCAGTATCTACGCCTTCAGGCGCATCACCTTCCAAATAATTTTCTATGTGATAACGAATACGCTCCTTACCGCCAGTGACAGCAAGGAGCTTCTCGTACAATTCAACGGTCCAATCCCAATCTAAACCAGCCTCTTGAAAAGCTTTATTAAATGCAACACGATGACCATCTCGCTCAGTATCCGCCAAGGTTCCATCCACATCAAACAATAATGCTTTAAGCTTCTTCATGGGTTATCCCTTAAATAATAAAAGGGAGGAATTCTATGCAAGCTACAACGACTAAGCAACTGTCCCTAAGAATCGACATGAAATGACAGAATTATCTTGCTAGAAAAATATGCACATGGACAGGTTTTCCAATTATTACAAATATTTAAGTTGAATCAGAAAGACTCTCATGAAATATTCGAAGGGGTTGCTATCAACGATAATTCACCAAGAACTTGCTATTCTCGGACAGCCTCCTAGAATTAAAGAGGTGCGACTAGCGTATATTAGAATTTTCTAATATACTCTGTTTCACGAATAAAACATAGGTCGTCAACATGAAACATTTTTTAACTCCTCTCTTACTTGTGTCATCTATTGCTATTGCATCAAATGCTTCAGCAGAAAACTTGCTGCAAGTTTATCAAAATGCCAAAGCCTATGACCCACAATTAAAAGCTGTAGAAGAAAACTTTCGCTCAGTACAAGAAAGCATTATTCAAGCAAAAGCCGCAAAAAAGCCTCAGGTTAATCTCTCGGCTAATGGCTCATTAGTCAACTCCTATATTGAAAACACAATAGCATCCAATGGTAGTTCAAATATTCTAAGTACAAACTACAGTGTTAAGCTAGTTAAACCAATATATAACAAAGGTTTAAATGCCATCACAGGCAAAGCAAAGGCAGCAGTTGCACAAGCTCGAGCAGATTTAGAAAGCCGTAAACAAAATCTTATTATTCGTACCGCTGAAAGTTATTTCAATATTTTACTCGCCCAAGAAAATGTGCGTTTTGCTCAAGCAGAAAAGAAGGCAATTGGTAAACAGTTTGAGCAAGTTAAAGCACATTTTGAAGCAGGAATTTTGGCGATTACCGACGTAAAAGAAACACAATCTCGATACGATCAAGCAGCAGCTCAAGTTATCACAGCAAACAACCAACTGGCACTTGCTAAAGAAGCACTACAGGTCATTACAGGTCGTAATTATAAACACTACGCAGGTAGTGCGAATGGAATACGCCCAATAAAACCGAATCCAAACAAAATTGAATCATGGATCAGCCTTGCAGAAAAAAATAACAAGCAAATACAAGCCTTTAAATATGCCATTCAGGTTGCTCAAAAGAATTTAGAACAACAGCGTGCAAGTCGTAAAGCAACAGTTGATCTTGTTGCATCACACTCAGGTAGCCTCTCTCGTGGAATAGGCGGGAGTGATGCCCTAGATAGAGACCAAATCGATAATGTTGTTGGCGTGCAACTCAACATTCCTTTGTACACTGCAGGTGCTATTTCATCAAAAGTTCGTGATGCTCAACACAATAAACGCCGCGCTCAACACGAGCTTAACTTACAAAAGCAATTAATCAATCAACAAGTACGTTCAGCCTATTTAACCGTTATTTCTGATATTAGCCGTATATCATCTTTAAAACAGGCATTAAGCTCAACAGATACCGCCCTAGAAGCCACACAAGCAGGTTTTGAAGTTGGTACAAGAACAGCTGTTGATGTATTGCTATCATTGCGCAATGTCTTTGCAGCAAAACGTGATTACGCAACCGCTCGCTACAACTACTTACTCAATATGCTAAAACTCAAACTAGCCGCAGGAACAATATCCATTAACGATATA
>JALVRY010000033.1 GCA_027024625.1 Thiotrichaceae bacterium | reverse complement strand
CCTTGCTCTGTGCTAGCTGCTGTACTTGCATCATGATTTTTGTCCATACTGTAGCCAAAAATCAAGGCTACAGCCGTTAAAAACCAAACAAAAACAATCGGGTGTGAAGTTAACCAACGTATAACGAACATATCTATCTCCTTTACAAAGCATTCAATGCTTTGCTTGTTGTATATTGCAAATTAAAATTTTTAGGGTATTTCTATTAAATATTCATAAATATTTAGTATAAGACCGTTACATGAAAGTACGACGAAAGAATATTCAAACCCTTCTATTCATTTAGCCATATGTGCAAAGATCTTAGTATAAAACTTCTCCAAGTTTCTCGATTTCTAACGATGCCTTTGATTTTCTATCAAGCTCAAATACCGCCATTCCTTCACTAAAAGAGCGACGATATGCTGTACGCTGATATAATCGTGGCTCCAACATTTCAATTTGATCAGATAATGTTAATAAAGCATCAAATGCTTCATCTGTTTCTCGTACAGCCCTATGTGTATCAGCTCTATTCATAAAGCCAAATACTTTTGGTTTCTTTTTACCTTCACAAGTATCATCAATTAATTTTAAAAAACGTTGCGTCGACCAAACATCTGCTTGACTTGGACCAATCGGAACAATAACACGATCCGCTTTTTTAAGAGCCTCTTTCATTGCAAGCATATCTGACATACCAATATCGATAATGATTTCTGAATGCTTACCTTCTTTACCTAATTCTTTTACCGAATTCTCCGGTGTAATCGCTGGAGAATAGCCATCTTCCGTGCGAATTTCAAAAGCGTCTGTTAACGTAGCCTGTGGATCCAAATCATAAACAACTACATGAACATTCCTGTGCGTTGCCACCCAGAGTGAAATATTAAAAGCCGCTGTACTTTTCCCTGTTCCACCTTTTAAATTACCAATGACTGTAATCATCTTGATTCCTATATTTGTATATATTTACGTTATCACAGAACTTATCCATCACTCCATCTAACTAAACGGAAACTCTGATATAAGTAGGAAGTGAAACTTTAGAGACTGTGCAGGTATTCTGGGACTGCGAAAAAATTTTTCCTCATTTTTTCGCGTTCCTTGAATACTTGCACAGTCTCTTTAGCCTCGCCCGAGACAAACAGTATTTCAATACCTTACAGGCGACACTCAAAGTGTCGCTTCCAATATTTTGGACTTGATCAGCCTACTTCTTCTCTGCATCTGTTTTTTCTGTATCCGCTTTCTCTGCAACTGGAGTTGGTACATTTGCAATAGGCACTGCCGTTTTTTGGGCAGCAGTTACCCCCATCGATGGCATTTGCACAGGCATAGAAAACTGGGGCATGGGTAACTGCGGTGGCATTTCCATTTGAGGCATCGGTGGCATTATCGGTGCTTGACCTATACTCGTATCCATAACAGGACGGTGAATTTGTAGCTGCATATCAGGTGTTAACACAGGCACTTGCATCTGTGGCATCTGGGGAGGTGCCGGCATTTTACTGTTTGGAATTTCTTGAATCTGACCTCCTACAGCTTGCATCACGGGAGCTGTTGGTTTTAAAACATTAGGTTTTTTTGGCTGCTCAGGCTTAGAAGGTGGTACTAGCGCTTTATTATTTGAAGTGACTTGAGACTGTATTCCTGTAGGTTTCGCCACAGGTGCTACTGCTTTAAAAGCATTTTTCTCCAGCCGTATAGGCTTAGCTGGTACTGAGTTAATAATTTCTGGAGCTTCCGGAGCCGCCTGTACTGCAATGTCTACTTTTGGAAAAGCTACCGTATGCTCAGGAGCAGTGGGCAACTCTGGCATAGTGATATTTTCCTGCACTTTAAACGATGGTTTTTCTAGTGGTGTAGGTGCAACTAGTGGTTTAACGCCTTCGCTCACTATGTTTGCAGGCTGTTTTGGTGCTATTGGAGCATCAGGTTGCTTTGGCGCAATCGGTGCTTTTTGCTCTGGGGAATTTATATTTACCTGCTCATGTGATTCAGGCTTTTCTGGAGCAACTGGCATATTGAGAGATTTCCCACTAAGTGCTTCAGATGCTTTTCCATACTGATTTAATTTATTCTGATCAACCTTAGCAGTATCAACTGAAGTAATCGATTTGCTGAAAGGTCCTACTGGAGCCTTAGGATAATCATCAGCAAAAGCCGAATAACTCACAATCAAGGCAATAGTAAGCGCTAATATATTTTTATTTAAACTGTTCATATTTCTTCTAACCTGTAATTCCATTCGACTATAAGTCCTTTTTTAAACGAATACCACGACGACCTTTTGGCTTTTTAGTTGTCGACTTTTTCTTTTTTGGCTCTGGCTCTGGCTCTGGCTCTGGCTCTGGCTCTGGCTCTGGCTCTGGCTCTGGCTCTGGCTCTGGCACAGACTTTGTAACATTACTTTTAGTAACAACAGAACTTTTAGCTGTTTTTTTCTGCTTTCTATGAACTAAGTATTTCTTTACAGCGATACCTGTATCTTTTGACCCTACAAAAATACTTTGTACAAGAGAGACAATATACAAACCAAACATCTTAACAGCCATCAAGACTTTGCTTTCTTCCTCATCATTCTGAACAACTGGCTTTGCTGTTTGCTTATTTATAATTTCAATTTCATCAGTAACACCGCATGAAATACCACCATTACCATTCTCATCAGGTGGCACATCGACACACAGTGCTCTTCCTGCACTAATACAGCCTAGTGGGATAACAAGCAGGGTTAAAATCGTTGAAACCGCTCCACCAAAGATTAAAGAAACTGCCATGCCTTGGAATATTGGATCATCAAGAATCACTAATGACCCTCCAATCATAGCAAGAGCTGTAATTGCGATAGGGCGCGTTCTTGCTTCACAGGCTTTTATCACTGCTTCTGTTACTGGCATACCCTCCATTACACACTGACGAGAGAAATCAACCAACAAAATCGAGTTCCGCACAATAATCCCTGCAAGTGCAATAAAACCGATCATTGACGTTGCTGAAAAGTCCGCACCAATAAGCCAATGCCCTGGCATAATCCCAATCAAAGTTAATGGGATAGGAGCCATAATAACCGCGGGAAGAATGAAGTTACCAAACTGAGCAACAATGACCATGTAAATAAGTAATAACGCCCCCATAAAGGCAATACCCATATCATGGAATGTTTCCCACGTTACAGTCCACTCGCCCCCCCAGTCAAACTGACTGGTATCTTCTTCCGCACATTCCATAATGCACCAAAATGACTTTAACTCGACATTATCAGGTGTGCGATAGCCCGATTTTGCAATAAGGTCTTCAACTTCAAACTGACCATAAACAGGAGCAGCCAACTCACCAATTGTTTCTGCCGTAACAAATTCAACAGGACGTAAGTCTTTATGAAAAATAGGCTTATCTTCAAGTTCACGAACAAATGTACCTAACTCAGAAAGTGCAACAGACTTACCTGTGTGATTCGTTACAGGTAGCTGTATCAATCGGTTTACCTGTGTACGTGCTGCAAGTGGCACTTCAAGAATAATTTTTTTGGAGTCCAGTTGACGTTGATCCATACCAGGGTGCATTTTTATATCACCTAATACAAAACCTCCCATTGCCATTTCAACAGAACGATTAATATCCTCAACCGAGATACCATTACGCTGAGCTTTTTCTGCATCAACTTGAAAACGAAGTAGCTTATGCGGTGCTTCCATTAAATTATCCACATCCCCCAAGTACTGAGCATCTTCAAAGAATTTAGTGACGTCAGCGGCAACTTGGCGACGTGTTTCAGCATCAGGCCCATAGATTTCAGCAACAACGGATTGCAATACAGGCGGACCTGGAGGCATTTCAACAATCTGAATCCTAGCACCGGCTTCTTTTGCAATTGGAGTAAGAACCTCTCTTGCCTCTTCAGCAATATCATGGCTAGTTCTTTCTCGCTCATTTTTATCTATTAGCTGGACTTGCACATCCGCTTGCCAAGGTGACTGCCTTAAATAATAGTGGCGAACAAAGCCATTAAAATTAAAGGGAGACGCCGTACCTGCATAAGTTTGTAGTGCAGTAACTTCAGGAACATCCCGCATTATTCTTGCAATTTTACTGGTTAAATTCGCTGTTTTTGTTAAAGCGGTACCTTCTGGGAAGTTAATAACAATATTAAACTCTGGCTTATTATCCAGCGGTAACATTTTTACTTTTACGCCATGCGTATAGAAAAGCCCCATAAACAAGAAAAACACAACTACAATTGCTCCAAGCAATGCATAGCCTTTCTTGGTATCACGAATAAGAGGAATGATCAGCCCACGGAAGAACTTTTCCACCATCGCTGCTTGTCTGTGTTCTTTTGCCTCTGACTCATGCAAATTATCCAAGCTGGGCTTAAATTTGTTGGTTAACCAAGGTGTGAAAGCAAAAGCCGCAAACAAAGAAATCGCCATTGCCACTGATGCCAATGTGGGGATCGGAGACATATATGGCCCCATCATTCCACCAACCAACCCCATCGGGACAAGAGCCGCAACAACAGTTATTGTTGCTAATATTGTGGGGTTACCAACTTCACGAACCGCATCAACGGCTATATCCT
Source organism: Thiotrichaceae bacterium (assembly GCA_027024625.1). Lineage (GTDB taxonomy): Bacteria > Pseudomonadota > Gammaproteobacteria > Thiotrichales > Thiotrichaceae > S015-18. Next base: position 3,023 of record JALVRY010000033.1, on the reverse strand, counting down.
CACTTAAATCCCCTGCTAGTAGCCATCGTCGATAAATATTTTCAACAACAACAATCGCATCATCAACTAAAATACCAATCGAAAAAATTAATGCAAATAGGCTAACTCGGTCGATTGTCATGTTTAACAACCATGCTGCGAATACCGTTGTGGTAATAACAGATGGAATAACCAAAGTAACCACTAATGCAGCTCGCCAACCCAAGAAAACTAGAACTAAGAGAGCAACAATACCCGTTGCTTTAAATAATTTAAGTAGCAGGTGGTTTACTTTCTCTTTAGCTGTTGCACCATAGTCTCTGGTTTTTTCAACATGAACATTATCTGGAATCATCCGCCCCTTCAGATGATCAACTTTCTTCATAATAGCTTCCGCAACATCTACACCATTTGTACCATGTTTTTTGGCGATAGCTATCGTTATTGCTGCAGCATTATCCGCTTTTTCCTTCCCTTCTTCTAAGTTAGAGCCTGTATAGTAGCCCACCGTTTTTGTTGCAACACTTGGCCCTGCAACAACATTAGCAATATCACGAATATAGACAGGACGACCATCTACAACAGCAACCATTAGACGGCGAATATCTTCGGCTGATGTTAAAAAAGAACCTGTATATACATTGACAGAGGTATCGCCCGGCTCAACCGAACCCGCTCTACGTTGCGAGTTAGCTCCACGGATTGCATTCGCAATGCTATCCAGTGATATACCATACGTTGCTAAACGCTCTGGTAAAATTTCAATCCTAACCTGCTCTTCTCTACCACTCACAATAAAGCTTTGACTGGTATTTGGTACTTCTCGCAATGCTTGGAGCAAATCCAGACCAACCAGTTTTAATGCAGCATCATCAACCGAGTTTGACCAAAGCGTTAGTGTTACAACGGGAACATCATCGACAGATTTTGGCTTAATCAATGGTTCCATCACACCCGCAGGTATGCGGTCTTTATTTGAAGCAATCTGGTTATATAATTTAACTAAAGACTCTTCAAAATTTTCCCCAACATCAAACTGAACCGTGACCATTGCCACACCACTTTTAGAAGCAGAATAGACATGATCAACCCCTGTCATTTCTGACATTATTCCTTCTAGTGGACGAGCGACAAGACTTTCGACTTCCTTAGCCGATGCACCGGGGTATTGCACATAAATGTCCGCCATTGGCACTGATATTTGAGGGTCTTCTTGGCGAGGAGTGATGGCCAAACCTAAGGCACCAATTGCAAAAAAAGTAAGCAATAAGAGCAAAGACATGGGAGATGAGATAAATGTCTTCGCCATACTTCCTGCAACACCCAAATTCTCTGGCAGTGTTATGGATGAATTATTATCATTTTTAGGTTGAGAGTGTTTCTGATCGTTCATATTGGGGAGTCCAAAAGTGTTGGGCAATTCAATTAGTAAAACTGGAATTTTTTAGTGAGGCATCCATCCTGATGTTACACCAGAAGGTGGGTTATCAATAATCCTATCTCCTTCAGATAGTCCAGATACAACTTCAACTTTATTCGCACCCTGCATCGAGCCAAGGCGAACCAACCTTAATTCTGAGGTATTACCATTTATAACTAACACACTAGGCAAACTCCGCCCTTTTAATAACGCAGTTTTTGGAATGATATTAACTTTTTCTCCGCTACGTCCGCTAGATGGAATCATAATTTTCGCATAGGTACCAACTTTTGCCCTTGTTTTTGTCTGCAAATCAAACTTCACAATAACAGTATGACGGATAGGATCAGCAACGGGATATATTTGGGATACTTTAACTTTTCCACAAAGCTCGTCGTTTGGCTTACAGTCATTAACAACACCATCAATCTCTGCTGTTACAAACATTCCCTCTTTCAACCCAGAAACTAACCCAGAAGGCACATCTGCTTTGAGGCGCAAATATTTCACATAACCAAATCGAACCAGCGGCTGACCAGGCTGAACTGTATCACCTGTTTCGACCATTTTCTTTAGAATGATACCATCAAACGGTGCAATCGAACGTGCGTCGCGCAACTTTGTATCAATTTCCTGTAATTGGGCATTGGCTTGCTGAACTGCTGCGCGAGCCTGTGACAAGCCTGTCGCACTATTCATTAAATCTGAATAACGTGCCATATCAGAGTCATAGCCCTGCCCCATCATGTCTGCCATTGGACGCGTCATATAAATATCCATCATAGTTGGCAAACCAAAACCCGGCATACTCCCAATATCCTCACTCCGAGGTGAAATTAATTCACGTTGATACTGAGTTTGTGCATTTCGTAAAGCTGCTTGTGCTGTTGCCACTTGAGCTGAAACAGCACTACGCTTAGCTTGCAGTGAAGTTGGGTCAATATCTACAATTATCTCACCTTGTTTAAAAGGCGAGCCAACATCACCATTAATAGCCAACACTCGACCAGGGATTTGAGCTGAAAGCAAAACTTCTTTGTATGGAACAACGGTACTACCTAATACGGATGTTGCCTGCGACTCTTGAGTTTCGACTGTAATAATATTTGCTGCATTTCCCGCTGCTTGTAAATAGCTTGAAAATAAGACTCCGATACCAATAACTAAAAATTTCAACCGTATGCTTGCTACATTCATATTAATAATTTCCAAGAATACCCTACCTATATGCTCTACTGACTTGTGCCCAACCAACTTAGGAAGCGACAAACCAAATCATAAACAATTTTACTCAGATCTAAGCCAAAGATCCCCAATGCACCAATACCGATTCATTTATTCTTATAGGTATTGCCGACATCTTAAGTACTTGATTCTCAGCAAAATTTCATGTTTCATATCTCGTGACCTAGCCAATTTAGCCATCACTAGAAAAAATTTCTTACCAAATATTTATATAAATAGACAGAATGACAATACAAGAACCAAGTTAACATGACTATCAATCAGCAGTTTTAATACACAAATTTGTGCCGAAACTATATCTCTTTGACAGCAATAATGCTACATAAAAGCCACGTTGCGGCTAAAAATACCACGAAAAAAAACATTTTAATTCTGAAAA
>JALVRY010000032.1 GCA_027024625.1 Thiotrichaceae bacterium | reverse complement strand
TTTGCCAAAGCGAGAGGCTTTTTTCTTCATCCATTTTGCTAATTCTCTAGCTCGTAGTGTATGACCTTTGCCTTTGTGCCCATACCAGCACTGTTTACCGTTATAGCCCGATAACATGTGGCTACGTTGCAAGCAGGTTCCCATGCGGATAGCGCATTGGTTTGAGAAGTTTGGAATACCGTTAGGTCTTTTGCAGGGGAATCGATCATCTTCGCTAATTGTCGGATGATTTTTCCATAATTCACCGAAACTTGGCATTGCATGTCTCCTGTCGTAATAATTTGTTAACCCTCTACTAGAAACCTTTGCACGAAAGATCTAACGAATAAAAAAGGATGTAATTTTCTTTCTTCATCCTTTTATGCAAAGGTCTCTACTAAATATAGACGATATATCTTACGAAAATAGCTCATTCTTCTGATGAATGCTCCCATTGATCCTCAAATAGCTGAATCCGTAGCAATTCATACAATGAGTTGGAAATTATCTTCATTGCTGTTTATGATTACAGGACAAAATAAAATAAAAGCGAAACCACCATGCAAAAAAAAATTACCACTAAAGATTACGTTCTCTTCGGTTTTCTTTCTGTCATCATTTTATTGATTATTCTGGCGATGGTTCAAATTGATCGACAATGGCTTAAATTGGAGGATATGGATAGGGCATTAGCTGAGCAATCGAAGGATATAACGGCTCTGCGTGGTTTAAGTAACCAAATGCAGCGAAAACTTGCTAGTGCAGATTTAAGTAAGGCTAATCCGAATGCTTCAGCGGCAGTGGATAACACACAAGATAATGGTGATATTCCCGCCGCATTTAAGCGGGCTTATGAGGCAACGCAGCAAAAGGATTATGCTCAAGGTGGTTGGCAAATTGGCTCTTTTAGCACAAGTATGCAGACAATCACGCCACTAATCTCCTCGGATGTTTATGCCAGTCAGGTGCAATCTTATGTTTTAGAGTCATTATTAACACGTGATTCTGATACCTTGGAGTGGCAAGGGTTGTTAGCGAAGACATGGCAAGTCAGTGATGATGGCTTAACCATCACCTTCCAGCTGCGTAATGATGTGGTATTTTCTGATGGTGAGCCTTTTGACTCATCTGATGTGGTGTTCACTTTTAATTTCATCATGAATGAGAAGATAAAAGCCCCGCGTGAACGCGCCTACTACAAGCAAATCGAAAGTGTGACTGCAAATGGTCCTTATGAAGTCGTGTTTAAATTTAAAGAGCCTTACTTTAAGGCCTTGGACTTTGCTGGCGGTATGTGGATTATGGCGGAGCATTTCTATAAGCCTTATTTGGATAATCCTGAAGAGTTCAACCAGTCTAAAGGCTTGTTAATTGGAACAGGACCTTATCGCTTAAAAGATCCTAAAAACTGGAAAACTGATCAGGATGGCATTGAGCTACTTAGAAATACTCGTTATTGGGGGCCTGTACAGCCGAGTTATGATCGTGTTTCTTGGCGTATCATCCAAAATGAAAGTGCTCGTTTAACGACCTACCGTAATGGTGATATTGATGTGTACGATGATGCTGATCCTACTGATTTTGAAAAACTAAAAGATGATGAAAAGATAACTGCGATGAGCCGACGTTTTAGCTACGCTTCTCCTAGTAGTGGTTATGGTTATATTGGCTGGTATGAAGGAACGGACGAAAAGCCAACACGCTTTAAGGACAAGCGAGTACGTCAAGCGATGACATGGTTGTTAGATAAAGAAAAAATCGTTAAAGAAATCTACCTAGGCTACCGAACACCTGCGGTTAGCCCTTTTGGTGAAGCAACTAAGCAGCATGACCCCAATATCAAAGTGCGTAAACAAGATATTGCAAAGGCCAAAGCCCTATTAAAAGAAGCGGGTTTTGAAGACCGTAATGGTGATGGTGTTATTGAAGGTAAAGACGGCAAGCCATTTGAGTTTAAGCTGATTTACTTCCAAGGTAGTGATACCAATAAGCGTATGGTGTTGGTACTTAAAGATATGTACGCTAGAGCGGGAATTAAACTGATTCCTGAGCCTGCGGAATTCCCTGTGATGTTGGAAAAATTGGATAAAAAAGACTTTGAGGCGATTACCCTTGGCTGGGGCGGTGGTTTAGAGAGTGATTTGTATCAAATATTCCATAGTTCACAGACAAAAACTAATGGCGATAATTACGTCAATTATAAAAATCCTGAGCTAGATAAGATCATTGAAGAAGCTCGTCGTACGATGGATGAAGATAAGCGTATGGCTCTTTGGCATAAGGCTGAAGCTATTTTATATGATGATTTGCCTTATACCTTCCTCACGCGAAAGATGGAGCTAGGCTTTATTAATAAGCGAATCCATAATGTAAATAAGACGCGAATGGGCTTAAATATCGGCAGTATCCCAATAGAAAATTACATTCCTGTCGAACAGCAAAAGCACGCAAACTAAGGCTAAATTATGCTGACTTATTTGATTCGACGTGTTTTGCTGATGATTCCAACATTGCTGGGAATCACGGTATTAGTGTTCGCTGTTATGGCATCTGCTCCAGGTGGCATTAGTGCCCAAGGTTTAGTACAGGGGCAAGACCTAAAGCCTGAAGAAAAAGCAGCGATGCTGGCATACTACAATAAGCGTTATGGTCTAGATGATCCTGCCCCTGTGCAATATCTTCGTTGGCTTAATAATGTTTCCCCCATTGGTTTTACCTTTGATGATGAGGGCAACATGGGCGGTTTTTCTTTCACAAAAGGTTCTGATTTGGGGGAAAGTTTCAACTATGGACGGTCTGTCTCTGAATTAATCAAAGAGCGTTTGCCGATTACTCTGTTGCTCAATGTGATAACAATTCCGCTGATTTATATTTTCTCAATTGCGATTGGTATCAAAGCCGCGACGGATAGGGGCGGTAGCTTTGATGTGAGTTCTAATGCCATTATGTTGGGCTTATGGTCTGTTCCAACCATGTTGGTGGGGGTTTTGTTGATCGGTTTTTTTGCCAATAGTCAGCACTGGCAATGGTTTCCAACCTCGGGCTTGAGTGATCGAGAAGCACTCGATATGACTTTTTTACCTTCGGGGCTTGCTTTGTTGGATATAGGAAAGCTGTTTGCCTTTATGGTGTTCGGTGCGTTTAGCATGGTGCTATTTAGCCAATGGGATCAGCGTAAAACAAGAACACTGCTTGCCGTAATTATCGGCATTGCCTTAGGTAGTTGGATGGCAATGGCTCATCCTGAGACTTTGCTTCTTAATTGGTTGTTGCTACCTCTATTGGGGGCGGTAACACTGGGTATTATGGCATGGACAGATTTTTCTTTAATTCGCATTGGTGGTCTAGGTTTTATTGGAGCAGGGCTGGGTGTTTTATTGGCGTTAATGACCATTGATAGTGACATGGAAAGAGGCTATTTATTAGATCGTATTTGGCATCTAGTTTTGCCTATCGTGACGTTGTCTTATGGAAGTTTTGCTTTTCTTGCCAAGCTGGTTAGAACATCAGTGCTGGAAAATTTGCAAATGGATTATGCTCGTACCGCACGAGCAAAAGGTGTTTCTGAAGAGGATGTTTTACATCGTCATGTTTTTAGAAATAGCCTATTGCCCTTGATTACAGCATCAGCTGGAATTCTGCCCGGTTTGTTAGCGGGGTCTGTTATTGTCGAATCAATCTTTAGTATTGATGGTATGGGAAAACTATCAATTGAGGCGGTGATGGGACGAGACAAAGAATTGATTTTATCCATTACATTAATCAGCGGTTTATTAACTCTACTGGGTTATTTGATTGCAGATTTTTTCTATACCTTAGTTGATCCGAGGGTGTCTTATGAATAATACACATCGATCATCATCATTTATGCAACGAGCCGTGAAACAAGCCTTTACGGGCTGGGGTGCTCGTTTTGGTGCAGTTTGGGTGGGGATACTGGTTATCCTTGCCGTATTTTCTCCATTTATAGCAAATACTATTCCGCTTGTTGTTAGTGAACAAGGGCATATTCATTTCCCTTTTTTACGTTATTTCACGGTGGAAGATAGTATCGTGATGGGTGTTTTTATTATTGCATTATCACTGTATTTTCTACCGATTCAACGTCTGTTTAAAAGTCGAATTGCTTACTTTGTGGTGTTGCTTACTGCCGTTGTGATATTGGCTAATCTTTTTGTAAAACCACCGCAATTGGTGATTTATGATGACTTTCGCTTAAAAGAAAATAATCATACTTATGATTGGGTAATAAAAGCCCCTGTTCCTTATTCTCCATTGGATTACTTGCGAGATAGCAGTCAGCCACCGCTACAAGCACCATTGGCAGATAAAGAAAATTTGCACTTAATGGGTACAGAGAAAAATGGTGCAGATGTATTGAGTCGTATGATCCACGCCTCCCGTGTCGCCTTGGGAATAGGCTTTCTCGCCACAGGAATAGCGATGTTTATTGGCACAATTTTGGGCGGTTTAATGGGCTATTTCTCAGGTATTGTTGATATTTTAGGGATGCGTTTAGTCGAAATATTTGAGGCAATACCAACGCTATTTTTACTATTGACGTTTGTGGCTTTCTTTGGTCGGAATATCTACTTGATTATGATTATCATCGGATTAACGTCATGGTCTGGATATACTCGCTATGCTCGGGCGGAGTTTCTCAAGTTGCGAAAGCAAGACTATGTGCAAGCAACCATTGCTAGTGGCTTGCCATTACGCTCAATCCTATTTAGACACATGCTGCCTAACGGTGTTGCTCCTCTATTAGTTAGTGCTAGTTTTGGTGTGGCATCTGCAATTTTGGCAGAGGCTGTATTGAGCTTCTTAGGTCTTGGGCCAGTAGAAGCATCATCATGGGGACAGATGTTAGATCAGTCAGTCAAAGCATCGACGTTTAACTGGTGGATGGCAGTTTTCCCAGGTGGGGCAATTTTCTTAACAGTTTTCTCGTATAACCTCATGGGTGAAGCCTTGCGTGATGCTATCGACCCGCAAATGTCGAAAAAAGCAGGAGTGGTTGGATGAGTACACTACTGCGAGTTGAAAATTTGCGTACCTATTTGAGTTCTGCGGGTAAGGAAATTAAAGCGGTAAATGATGTCAGTTTTTCTATCGAGAAGGGCGAAACTTTTTGTTTAGTTGGCGAATCAGGCAGTGGTAAATCAATTACAGCTTTATCGTTGATTCGCTTATTGCCAGAAAGTGTATTAATGCACCTTAGCGGTAAAGTTGGTTTTGATTGGCGACAAGATGATGATTCGCATATTAATGTCGATATGTTGCAGCTTGATGAGCCAACATTACGCCAGATTCGTGGTGCTCGCATTGCGATGATCTTCCAAGAGCCGATGACATCCTTAAACCCTGTTTTTACTATTGGCGATCAGATTATTGAAGCCTTGCAACTGCATCATCCTGATATGTCTGAAGCTGAGGCAAAACAGCGAGCGATTAAAGCACTGACTCAAGTACAGATGCCGCAGGTTGAACAGCGTTTTCATAATTATCCTCATCAATTATCAGGTGGGCAACGTCAACGCGTGATGATTGCGATGGCATTGGCATGTGAGCCAGATTTATTAATTGCTGATGAGCCAACCACGGCTTTAGATGTCACCGTGCAAGCGGAAATCCTCAAGCTGATGAAAGAACTGCAAGAGCGTATTGGCATGAGTATTTTGTTTATTACACATGACTTTGGTGTGGTTGCACAAATGGCTCATCATGTGGGCGTGATGCAGCAAGGTAAATTGGTTGAGGTTGGAGAAACTCAGCAGTTATTAAAACAGCCCCAACATAGTTATTCGCAGAAGCTATTAGCTTCACTGCCCGAGAATTTACCTAAACCCAAAAAACAGGAAGCTAGCACGGAAGAACCACTGATCAAAGTAAAAGACTTAAAAGTTTGGTTTCCCATTAAAAAGGGGCTGTTGCAACGCACAGTGGATTATGTGCGAGCGGTAGATGAAGTTGATTTACAGATTTTCAAGGGACAAATTGTTGCCTTGGTTGGTGAGTCCGGTTGCGGTAAAACAACACTTGGGCGAAGCTTATTGCAGTTGGAAAAGCCAACAGAAGGCAGTATCAAAATGGATGGTCAGGAATTAACAGGGCTATCAACAAGGGAGCTGAGATCATGGCGACCAAAAATGCAGATCGCCTTCCAAGACCCACAATCTTCACTCAATCCCCGCTTGCTTATTGCAACCACATTGACTGAACCCATGAAGGTACATGGAATTGGCTCAAGCCATGAGGAACGTATTGAGCTTGCTGCACGAGTCCTTGAAAAAGTGCACCTACATCGTGATTATCTTTGGCGATACCCGCATGAATTTTCAGGTGGGCAACGTCAGCGTATTGGTTTAGCCAGAGCCTTAGTACTAAACCCTGAATTTATCGTCTGTGATGAGATTACCAGTGCCTTGGATGTATCAGTACAAGCAGAGATTTTACAATTGTTATTAGAAATTCGAGATGAAAATGAACTGGCTCTATTGTTTATTACGCACAATATCGGCGTGGTGGAATACCTCAGCGACGAAACTGTAGTGATGTATAAGGGTAAGGTCGTAGAACGTGGAAAAACTCTGGATGTTTGTGGTAACCCTCAGCAAGCTTATACACAGAAATTATTGAATGCTGTACCGAGAATGAGTTTATGATTTTTGGCTGAGGTTGGTGATACTAACTTTAATAAATAAACTCATAATTAACGACTTATTTACCTCTACAACAAGCTATTTATGTACTACACAAAAATATAAATAGGAAATATTTTGGTTTTGAACATAGCTGTCGTATCATTTTTTAACATATTAATTCCGTTTTAGCGTATTTTTTACACATGCAAGTCATTCATCTTCTGTTAATATTATTAGTTGTTAGTCAAGGAATCTCTGATTAAGTCGAGAAAACTGTTTATGACTTGATTAGAGTCTTCTAAGACGGCTATTGATGGTAGAAGCTACGAAACCTCGGACTCAGATAAAACGCCTTGAGTCCCTATTTGCAAAAGGATGACTTAAATGGATATTACAACTCCAATCTCACTTTCTGGTATTTTATTGGCAAGTACTTTATTAACTGCATGTTGCCAACAACCGCAAGCTTATCGGGGTACACAGCATCGTGCACCTGCAAGAGCACATGTTCAAAGTGGTGGTAATTGCCATACACATAATGATTCTAAACGTGGATCGATAAGACACTGCCATGCTTATACAAATGTAAACCATAGACATAATTATGGAAATACACAGCAAAGACGTGCAGCACCTGCAAAACCACAACCAAGAAATGATAATTATACCTATCCATCATATTACGACACAAAGAAGAAAGGTTACTATCGTGGTGATGTTGGTAGCGTAATTGACCCGTATGCAAAAGATGTTTTGCGTGATTACAGAGAGTTTTAGGTCATAAAAAGATAAATTTAGTACCTTTGTTGGTTAATGATTATCGAAGATGCTAAAAGCTCTTCTATCTTGTTTCTCCTAAAATGAAATCCGTGACTTCACTTCACCGTGCAGTGGTGGAGTCACGGAATCAGATTAAAGGCATCTCTGTTAATCTTTATAATGCTACACTTGGCGTTTGCCTAAGG
>JALVRY010000031.1 GCA_027024625.1 Thiotrichaceae bacterium | reverse complement strand
TTCTATTTCTCCAGCCATTGCTTTTGAAAGTAGCTTTTCAACTTCGTTTTTTAATTCACTCATTATTTCTTCCAAATAAAAAAGGGAGGCAATTGCCTCCCTTTTTAGTGTTAACAGGTGGGGCACCCTATATAATAATACAATGCCTATAGTTTACCTGTTTTAGTTCAAACGCTTCAATCCCATCATTTTCAAAATGGATTTCTCATAGAATGGTTCAGATGAACCTTTCTTCATTTTACGAATAAAGTATTTTTCAAATGCGATTTTTGCTAAGTGAACCCACTTACCTTCTTTAAACCAAGATACATTACGTGGTGGAATTTGAGGTATTGCAACGAATGCAGCACCAGTATCGCCCATATCAGCAAGACACATGGTACTCCATGTACCCGTTGCTTCACGTTCTTTGCCTTGAATATCATGGTGAATATTGTGAACAGCTGCTGTTACCATTGTCTCGATCATGTAGCCTGTTTTTGGAGCGCCCGTTGGTACAGGTGTTGCTTCAACAGGAGGAATTGCAATACAAACACCAGCAGAGTAGATATTTTTATAGGTAGGGTTACTTTGATGCTCATCAACAATGACGAAACCACGAGGGTTACATAAGTTAGGAACATCAACAACGGCATCAACTCCAAAGAATGCAGGTAGCATCATCGCAACATCAAAATCTACTTCATGCTCTTTATAAACTTCACCTTTGTCATCTAATTCATCGACAAATAATTTTCCTTCTTCCGCTTTCTTGGTTTTAGCATTTGTAATCCAAGGAATGTGGCGAGAACGCATGGCAGATTCCAATAAGCCCTTGGAATCACCAACACCACCTAAGCCTAAATGACCAATGTATGGCTCAGATGTAACGAACTGAATATCGAATTTGTCTCGGACTTTCTTTTTTCGTAGGTCTGTATCAACAATCATCGCAAACTCATAGGCAGGACCGAAGCAACTTGCAAAGGGAGCTGCGCCAACAACAATTTTACCGCTACCTTTTTCAAGTAGCTTATCATAGTCTGCTTTGAATTTTTCTGCGTGATCAACCGAACATACTGAATGTGTATGATGATCTGGGCCAGTACCTTCAACTTCATCAAAGTGCAGTTTTGGTCCAGTTACGATGACAAGATAGTCATAATTGACGGTCTCGCCATTTGCTAATTCAAGCTTATTATTTTCAGCATCAATTTTGTCACAACGGCTTGCGATAAAATTGATGTTCTTCTTGCTTAGATATTTTTCAATTGGGAATGTAATGCTACTACGCTCTCTCCACCCAACTGCAACCCAAGGGTTAGAAGGTACAAATTGGAAATAATCACGCTCATTAACGACTGTAATATCGTGTCCTTTACCTAATTCTGCTCTTAACTCATAAGCACATGGCATACCGCCTGTACCTGCTCCCAACACGACTATATGAGCCATAATTAAACACTCCTTAATAATTTTTTAATGTTCTTGTTAGTGAGACTCTCTTTAGATAATAACCCAGTACGCAAGCCACTTGTTCTCTGAGATTTATAGAGATTCTCTAATAATATAAAGTGGTTACTGGAAAATAGCTTTTTCAAGGCAAACCACAACTCAGCTAATACACCACAAAGAAAGAAATTAGTCAATAAAATCAAGCATATATAAGAAATTAAGAATATTCTTATTTAGATGTTATAGGCGCACTTTTATCGCGTTACAGGATGGCGAGATGAGCAATATAAGAGCGTGTAGTTAATTATTATTAGATTTTTCGTCATTCTCTGTCCCTGGAACAAGATCAATTCCACCTTCCGACCAAGGGTTGCAACGTAAAATACGTTTGATCCCTAACCAACTTCCTTTAAATGCTCCATATTTTTCGATAGCTGTGTGGGTGTAACAAGAACAAGTGGGGTAATAGCGACAATTGCTTCCCATTAGGGGGCTTAGGATAAGCTGGTAAGCCTTAATAATAAGCAGTAAGAGCGATTTTAATGGGTTTGACCAGCTCATTACTTCTTGTATAAATCTTTAGGGTCAATTAAAGGTTTTGAATCAATAGTGACTTCATCATCTTTGACTAATTTATAAAAACAGGTTTTACGCCCTGTGTGACAAGCTGGGCCGATTTGGTTAACTTGCAATAAAATAGTGTCATTGTCACAATCAAAATGCATCGAATTGAGATACTGAATTTGCCCAGATTCTTCCCCTTTTCGCCAGTATTTTTGACGCGAGCGTGACCAGTAGCAAACGCGACCTGTTTGCAAACTCTCTTTGATGGAGGATTCATTCATCCATGCCATCATTAACACTTCCCCCGTGTCGTGTTGCTGAGCAATAGCGGGAATCAATCCATCCTCATTGTATTTAAGGTTTGTAATCTCTTGTTGTAGTGAGGTGTTATCGCACATTGTTAGATTTATTTTTTTACTGAGGGAGAGGTTAAGTTTGAGAGTAGGGAAATGCTGATCAAATCATAAATAAAATTTTAGTGTGGATAATGCTTTATTTACGACTTGATCAGAGCTTACTAATAGGGTCTAGATAATTTGTCCAGGTTTCTTTCTTTCATAACCCTTTTCTTCAAGCTGTTTTAAATAATCTGCCCACATAGTATCGTAATTTTCACCAAAGCTACGCAGTAAATCCCAATCAAATAAGCCGCTATCATGATTATCATCAAACACTAATTGAATAGCATAGTTACCAATAGGTTCGATAGCCTTAATATTGACATCTTCTTTGCCAATTTGCAGTGTACCTTGCCCAATACCGTGACCCTGAACTTCTGCTGAGGGAGAGTTTACGCGTAAAAATTCACAAGAAAGCTGGTGTGTTACACCATCAGGCCAAGAAATCTCAAGGATACGAGATTTTTGATGTAATGCTATGTTTGTTGGAGTCATTGTGTTGTTTCTCAATTAAAGGATATATCGACTTAAATCTTCGTTTTGTACCAGTTCACCTAATGATTTTTCAACCCTGTCGGCATCAATGATGATGTTTGAATCACAATCTGGTGCAGCAAATAAAATGTCTTCTAGCAAACGTTCCATAACAGTGTGTAAGCGACGAGCACCGATATTCTCAGTATTTTCATTCACTTGAAATGCAATTTCTGCAATCTTCTTCACACCATCATCAGCAAAACTTAACTCAACACCCTCTGTTTTTAATAAACCAACATATTGTTCGGTTAATGATGCATTGGGTTCAGTAAGAATGCGTTCAAAATCATTTGCTGTTAAGGCCTTCATTTCTACACGAATTGGTAGCCTACCCTGTAATTCTGGTATTAAGTCTGAGGGCTTTGCTAAGTGGAACGCCCCTGAGGCGATAAATAAAATATGATCCGTTTTTACCATGCCATATTTTGTACTCACCGTGCTGCCTTCAATCAAAGGTAATAGGTCACGCTGTACACCTTCACGGGATACATCTGCCCCACTACTATTGCCATTACGAACGACTTTATCAATTTCATCTAAAAAGACGATACCGTTTTGCTCAACATTTTCTAAGGCTCGAACTTTTAGCTCTTCTTCGTTTACCATTTTATTGGCTTCTTCTTCTGCCAATAGTTTAAGGGCATCTTTAATTTTCATCTTGCGGGTCGTTTTTTTATCGTTACCCAGATTCTGAAACATGCCTTGTAATTGATTAGTCATCTCTTCCATGCCAGGAGGAGCCATGATTTCTACACCAACTTTTGGTGCTTTTACGGCAACTTCGATTTCCTTATCATCTAACTTACCTTCTCGTATTTTTTTACGAAATTTTTGGCGAGTGCTGGACTGTGTATCAGATTCATTCATCCAATCTCCCTCATCAGATTTAGGACGAGGGATGAGAATATCTAGTACGCGATCTTCAGCAGCATCTTCAGCACGATGTTTTACTCGTTCAACTTCGTGTTCACGCATTAGTTTGACAGATATATCCGTTAAATCACGAATAATTGAATCTACTTCTTTGCCGACATAACCCACTTCAGTAAATTTGGTTGCTTCTACTTTTATAAAAGGGGCATCTGCTAAACGGGCTAAACGACGTGCAATTTCTGTTTTACCGACACCTGTTGGCCCAATCATTAGGATATTCTTAGGCGTAACTTCGCTTCTTAAGCTATCGTCTAATTGTTGGCGTCTCCAGCGGTTTCTTAATGCAATAGCAACAGAGCGTTTTGCATCTTCTTGCCCAATTACGTGTGTGTCTAACTCTTGTACTATTTCGCGTGGTGTCATCGACATGGTGATGCCTCTTATAATTCTTCTATGGTGTGATTATGATTGGTGTAAATACAAATATCGCCTGCAATATGTAGCGATTTTTCTACAATCTCTCTGGCTGGTAGTTCCGTATTTTCCAATAAGGCAACGGCGGCAGATTGTGCAAATGCACCACCTGAACCAATTGCAATCAAGCTATTCTCTGGCTCGATGACATCACCATTTCCCGTAACAATCAGTGAGGTTGTCTTATCAGCGACGGCAAGCAGGGCTTCTAGGCGACGAAGCATTCTGTCGGTACGCCAATCTTTGGCCAATTCGACAGCAGCGCGTGTGAGATTGCCGTTATGCTCTTGCAATTTACCTTCAAAACGCTCAAACAAAGTGAAGGCATCGGCCGTACCACCAGCGAATCCGGCAATGACTTGATCATTGTATAAACGACGTACTTTTCTGGCATTACCTTTCATTATGGTATTGCCCAGCGAGACTTGTCCATCACCACCGATAACGACATGATCACCTCGGCGAACAGAAACAATGGTTGTTCCTCTATATTGTTCCACTACTTTATGCTCCATGCGGAAATTTAGACACCATCGTATGGGCGATGGCTTATATTTTCAATCCTAGAGTTCGGGATAATTGTAATAAATTATCTACGTCATAGTTAGGGGTAACTGATTTAGGTAATGTTTTCTCTGGCAAAAAGCTGCCTGTTCGGACTAGTGCTGTTTTAATACCAAGATTTTGAGCTCCGATAATATCGGTATCGGGACGATCACCTATCATAAGACATTGTTCAGGAGAAATGTTGAGGTAGTTTAAGGTCATTTTATAAAGTAGAGCGTTGGGCTTGCCTATGATGATAGGTTTAACACCTGTTGCAACTTGGAAGGGTGCAAGCAAGGCACCACCACTAGGAAGGAAACAATGTTTTCCATTACAAGTTGCATCTACATTTATATCAGGATTTGTTCCAATTAATACTTGCACAGTCTCTTTAGTATCAGATTAATTCCTATTGTTAAACTATCAAAATCTAAACCTTTTCCCTCTCCAATAATCACATAGTCAGCCTGCTCTTTATCTTCATGTCCATATTCTTGCAAGGCTTGATGTAAACCACTTGCACCTACAGCAAAATAACTAAAATTAGGTTTTTCTTGTGATAAATATTGGGCAGTAGCAATTGCAGATGTAATAATTTGCTCTGTCTCTATTTGTTTAAAGCCTAAGTGAATAAGCTTTTTTTGCTACGTTACGGGGTGTTTTTGTTGGATTATTTGTAATAAAAACATGCGGATGGTCGGAAATTTCTTGCATAAAATCGATTGCGTAAGGCAATACCGAATTACCGTGGTAAAGTATGCCATCCATATCCAGAAGGAATGCTTTAAGTATATTCATTATTTATCTTAGATGTTCCTCTGCGAGATGTGGTGAATTGTTCTATATTTGCTGTTAGGGAATGACACATAATATAAATAGGCTATTTTAATAATGATAAGAAAACTAGTATTTACAATACTGTTAAGTCTGTTGTCGATAGCGACAATGGATGCGGCTGAGTATGGTCCTGTGGCAGCAAAAGAGAGCTTATGGAGTATTGCTAGCCGTAATCGCCCTAGTTATGATATTACAACTCAGCAAATGATGCTGGCCATCCGCTTAGCAAATCCTGATGCGTTTCAAACAGGTAATATTAATTCGTTAAAAGCGGGGGCTATTTTGCGTTTGCCCACTGTTAGTGAAATTCAACGATTCAGCCAATCGAAGGCATTGCGTGCAGCAAAAGATCACAATATTTTATGGCAGCGTGAGCATCGTTCAGGGGTAGGTACTCATAAACGATCCAAAGGAAGTACTACGAGACGAAACAAAGTCAGGCGGGTTCATCCTACTTCTTCGTCAAGAGTATCCAGTTATAAACGACACTATAAGGCATCGCAACGGGAGTTACGCAAGCTCCAGAAAAGACTTAAACGAGAGCAACGCAAAGTCCGTCATTTGAAACGAGAATTAGCCGCAGCTTTGCAAGCTAATGACCAGCAAAAAATGAGTAGTGGCTCAAAGGGAAATGTTGCTGTACTGCAAGAAGAGTTGAAAAAGTTAGAAAAAGTCATTGAAGAGAAAAATGTTCATATTTCACATTTAGAAAATATGAAGGCAGTAGCAAGTGAAACAATCAAAAGACAGCGTATTGAAAATGAAACGCTTTTTAATAAATTAAAAGCTGTTGCTCCAGATCAAGTACTGAATATCAAAGCCACAAAAGGTTCATTAAAGTTGGAAGGGGTAAGGCAACCTAATATCACTTTGCCAACAACACAAGTTCCAATAGCAGAACAACAGGGAGCTTTAACAGCATCAGTAGCGAAAGCGAAAACAAATAATACAGAAACACAGGTTCATAAAGGAAACGGCTTTATTATTGCATTAGGTGTTTTATCACTACTTTTTGCGATGGCTTTGCTTTGGCGTTTATATTCTCAATACACAGTAAGGAAGCATGTATCAATAGCGGACAAAGAAATATCAAAGGAAGGTTCACAATCATCAGAAGATAGTCAGGGTGATAGTTTATACCGTAAAGACCCTGTATTAAGCACTTGATGTGATTATCATATATAATCTATCCATAAGCTAAATTTTTGGTCACTAGGGTGTGAATTATAGATTTGTTGGTGGCTTAAAATATGGATAAGTCTGTTGATGGAGATCTTTCGTGCAAAAGTCTCATTTGTAGAATATTCAGAGTTTTTTTACGGGTTAAACAAGTATAGAGATGTTCTACAGCACTGTTAGAGCTTTTCTGAAATCTAAAGGTATAGGGTATTTAGGATGGAAATGGCATTATCTATAGCGTTGCTAATCGGCATTTTATTGTTCTTTCTTGGCTTGCTTATTGTCATTATCGGTGGCTTTAAACACCACTTTTTTACGGGAGTTATTGCTCTTTTCCCTTTTTTAAATTTTATTATTTTACCAAGTGTTTGGCATAGAGCTTATATTGGTTTTTATCTTGGCATTATTGGTACGTTGCTCACTTTGGGAGCTTGGTACGGTGGTGGTAATCAATATTTGTCTCATGAGCTACAGCAATATGGAGTCAACCTACCTGAAAGCTTGCAAGCAAAGGCTGAAACGGATGTTATCCAAAGCCTTAGTGAACAAACAGAAGAGAGCTCGACTGTTGCTATTACAGATGAAGAGAAGCAAGCTCCAGAAAAGATTGTTCCGCCCAAGGCAGAGCAAGAAAAAACACCTGATTATGTACCAACAGGAGATTTGTTAGCACTTCCTAAAAAACCCTTATATATGCTTACTTTTCAAGATTTTAATATTCAAAATATCAGCGATTTAAAAGATGAATTTATTCGTGTGACGGAAAATAATGGAA
>JALVRY010000030.1 GCA_027024625.1 Thiotrichaceae bacterium | reverse complement strand
ATTTATTGGGCTGGTGTTCCGAACGAATAAAGCCGCTCTGTGGACTGTATCAATATTATTGTTGTTAGTTTTTATTGCCATGATTGATCGTTCTTACCAATTACTTGGAACAGAACGAGGTTTCTTTATTGGTAGCTGCACAATGGATTTGGGCTTTCCTGCGTGGTTGGCAATCGATAAGTGGATTCCTTGGCTGTTTGGCGTTAAAACAACCTGTGGTTATACTCCTGTTATCGCTTTCGGTATCACAATGGCAGAAGCATTGATGGTGTTATCAGTTGGCTTAACCTTATTTCAATTATTTATGTTGTTTGCATTAACGAGAAGGCAAACAGGTTTGAGTTTTCGTAATTGGTAAAAAGTAGGAGTGCTTCTATTTTCAACCTGAATCCGCATTGAAGTCACGGATTCAGGTTTAAGTAGGAGTGCATAATTAATTTAACAAAATTTGCGAAGGATATTTTTTGATATTCAAGTCATTGTCGAAGAAGCATAGCTGTGCTACGCGACTGAGAGAATGGCTTGAATAGCGGAAAATAGACCAGTAAATTGTTAAATTAATTGTGCACTCCTACTTAAGCCATTCGCTGTCTAACGGCTTCAAATAAAAACACACCCGTTGCTACAGAGATATTTAAGCTAGAGACGTTGCCTGCCATTGGAATTGCTGAGGTAAAATCACAGCTTTCTTCGGTTAGGCGGCGTAATCCTTTGCCCTCTGCTCCCATGACGATAGCAAGTGAGCCTTGTAGTGGTGTTTCATAGATAGATTGTGTTGCTTTATCACTAGTGCCAACCAGCCACACCCCCGCCTTCTTGAGTTCTTGCAATGTTCGATTAAGGTTGGTGACGCGAATAAACGGGATAACTTCAGCTGCACCAGATGCAACTTTTCGTGCAGTTGGTGTCAAGTCAGCAGAATTATCTTTTGGGGCAATAACGGCATGAACGCCTGCACACTCGGCACTGCGCATACAGGCTCCAAGATTATGTGGGTCGGTGACTCCATCTAAAACCAATAAGAAGGGCGGTTCTTCTAATCTATCCAGCATTGTAAATAAAAAGGATGAATCATAGGTTTTAGCATCTGTATATTCTGCGGCAATACCTTGATGCTTATCGGTTTTTACACGAGCTGTTAATTCAACACTGGTTTGTGGATGAATCCGCAGAGAGCTAGCATTTATCTTTTGTATTAAGCGTTGCAGACGTGCATTTTTTTTACTGGTATCCGCCCAGATATGGTGAATATTATCTGGGTCATTACGGATCGCAGATTCAACCGCATGAATGCCGTGAATTAAACGTTTATTCATGGCTTACGACCTTTTCTTACCCTTATATTTCTTTTTGTTTCGTTTCCTTGGTGGTCTTTTTCCTGACGTATTTGCTGCGGTTTCTGGTAACACGAAGTCAACTTTACGGTCATCTAGGTTAACACGAGAAACTAAGACTTTAATCGGATCACCTAAACGGTAACGCTTATTACTATTTTCTCCAACTAACTCATGGCGTGCAGCATTAAAGTGATAATAATCATTAGCAAGAGCGGTTACATGAACTAATCCTTCGATATAAATATCATTTAATTCAACAAATAAACCAAAGTTAGTTGCTGTTGTGATAATACCCTCGAAGGTTTCTCCTACCTTGTCTTGCATGTATTCGCATTTAAGCCATGCAGTTACGTCACGGCTAGCATCTTCAGCACGGCGTTCTGTAATCGAGCAGTGCTCACACAATGAAATCATTTCATCTTTGCTGTAAGCATAACTTTTTGCTGCTTTCTTGCCGATGATATTTTGCAAAGCTTTCTTCGCAAAACTTTTACCTGCTGTGTGGCGTAAAATATGGCGAATGGCACGGTGGACTAATAAGTCAGGGTAACGTCGAATAGGTGAGGTAAAATGAGCGTAATGTTCAAGTGCTAGACCAAAATGCCCAGTTGGGTCTGCGGTATAGGTTGCCTGACTTAATGAGCGAAGGAGTACTGTTTGGATTAGATGTAAATCGGTTCTATCCTGAATACTATTTAATAGCTCTGAATAATCCCGAGGCTCTGGTGTATCGCCCCCAGGTAAAGATAAACCGAGGCCATTTAAAAACTCACGTAAGTTAGCAATTTTTTCAGGTTTTGGCTGAGGATGGCTACGATGTGGGGCAGGGAGCTTGTTCTTCTCTAAGAACATTGCCGCACAGACGTTTGCCAAAATCATGCACTCTTCGATGAGTTTATGTGCATCGTTTCGCACAATAGGGTGGATTGATTCAATCTTGCGATCTTCTCCAAAAACGATTTGTGTTTCCGTTGTTTCAAAATCAATTGCACCACGGGCGGTACGTTGTTTACGGAGTGCGTGATACAAGCCATATAGATCATCTAAGTGCGTAACAATATCAGCGTATTTTTCGCGTAAATCGTCATCTTGATCAACAACGATAGCAGCCATCTCATCATAAGTTAAACGTGCAGCCGAGTGCATTA
>JALVRY010000029.1 GCA_027024625.1 Thiotrichaceae bacterium | reverse complement strand
GAATAAATTGATTATTAGCCCCACTAAAATACCCAATACCATGCCTAAAAGAACCTTAACGGTTAGGCTCATCTTTTTGCCACCCATGCGTACTCCTTAATTTTAAATTCTGCCCATAGTGTAGTTGAGTTATAGGTGAATGGATACAGCCATATTTGGTCTTATTCTTTAGGCAATAACTCTAATCGATTTTCATTGGCAATTTGGTATCTTGCTTTTAATTCAGTATTTCCGAGCCAAAGTTCAGGTTGTGTTTCGATAATCTCATAATTTATGGTTTTACCGTTGTCTAGAGTTAAATGAACGGTTGCTTGGGATGGGGATTTTGTTGGATCCCAATCAAAAACTTGAATTGCTTTTGTTAGTTGCCATTTAGCGGCGGTATCATCAGCAATTTTATACTTCTTTGGTAGTTCAATATGAGTAATTTGTACACCTTTAGGGACAAGTCGAGTATTAAAGAAGTTTGCAACGTCTGATGTGAGAACACCGTAAACTGTTTCAGAAATGAGTAGTATTTTATTATCTTTTAGAATGTAACGGTCATAACTAACAGGGTGGGTCATGCCGAAAATAATTTTATTTTCATTATTAAACTGCACGCTGATGTTATCAGCATCCAACTTAAAGGACTTGAGGTCTTTACCTTCAATAGAATACGCTGATTTAACGGGTTCTTTTAGTAAGGTTAATAGCAGTTTTATTTTGTTACTTGAAACGGCAATTGAGTAGGGAGAAGTCATTGACCATGAGTTCTCCTTTTTTTCTAGCTTGATGTCTTGTTGATTGGCACGATGAATTTTAATCAGCGTAACGTCATTTTCATTGAGTTGACTTAATCGTACTACCTGTTTTTCTGTGTTTTGTGGTTTTAGCCAAATAAAGCTAACTAAGCCAATAAGTGTGATTAGAAGTAGGGCATTGATTAATAGTCTATTTTTCATTTGAATTAAGTGTAAGTGATTAGTTAAATTTAAACTTAAATCGGTGATTGTAATACAGAAACAAGTTTCTATTCACTTACAAATAATTCATTATGTACTCCTACTTATGATGAAATCAGCTTAATGCAATCCATTCACCATTCACACGACCATAGATGGGTTGAAAGCGTGTTTTGTAGTTCATTTTTGGGCTTTCTTTAATCCAATAGCCTGGGTAGACATATGCTAAGCCTAGTTTTTTAGTTTGCTCAATTTCCCACAATAAGGCGAATGTGCCTAAGCCACGCTTAGCGCTAGCTTCAGGATCATAAAATGTATATACCGCAGATAAGCCTTGTTCTAGTATATCTACTGCTGCAACACAGAGTAGCTTGCCTTCTTTTCTAAATTCGTAGAAGGCCGTGCAGCTCCAATCAGCTTCTACAAACGAAGCAAAGTTTTCTGCTGAGTCTTCTTCTAACTCGCCATCGGGGTGACGAGTCCGTGTATAGGTATTATAAAGATCAGCGTATTCCTTAGAAAACCCTTGCTTGCCTTCAGTAACGACTAAATCTTGGTTACGCTTCCATGTGCGTTTTTGATTACGGCTAGGTTTAAATTCATCGACTAAAATACGCGTAGAAATGCATTCATTGCAATCAGGACAATAGGGACGGTAGACTTGCTTTCCGCTACGACGATAACCTTCATTGATCATTTTTGAATACTGTGAAATTTCCATTGGGTATTTTGGATCAACGATGGCATTGACTGAATTCTTTTCAGGTAAATAGGGACAGGAATGTTCATAGGTTGCAAATAGGCGCATGGTTTCTTGTAACGATTTCATTCACATGTTCCCTTTGGATTAATGACTTCGCATAACTCAGTTTTATTTTTAATCAGAACATTCCCCCTATACTCTTGGATTAGACCCATTTTTTTCCACTGCGATAAAAAACGACTGACGGTTTCAATCGTTAAACCTAATAAATCACCAATATCTTTACGGGATAATGGCATTTTCTTCCACTCGTCATTTTCTTCTTCACCCCAATGTACCAAGAAATTGGCCAAACGCTCACTGGCTTTTTGGGCTCCAAGTGTTAGCATCATATTTTCTGCTGCATTTAAGTTATTGAGCCATCGGTTCATGATAGCAGTGTCGATTTCAGCTTCACTTTGTCTAAGCTTCTGTAAGCCAGTTATGGGTAAATGGCAAAGCTCACATTCCGTTAAGGCTGTAGCAGTTTGGTTATAATTTTGATTGGCAAATCCATCAAAGCCAAATAAGTCACCTTGCTTTAAAATGCGAATAATTTGAGTTCTTCCATCTGGCAGACTCTTCGTTAATTTTACCATTCCAGAACGTAAGGTGAATGCATTGCTAGAATTATCATTCTGATAGTAAATGACTTCTTTTGTTTGATAGCTTGTCACTGTTGGTGAAAAATTTTGGAGCTTATCTAACTGTTCGTATGAAAGTTCAGAGAAAATGCTGCGATTCCGTATATAACAGCGAGAACAAATTCCTTTTTTGATAGTTTTTGGCAATTTTGTATTCCTAATACAGAGGTGCAACTGCGTCCCTCTCAGTAGTATCAGCTGAACCTATAATTTTACGATACCGCAGTGAAATTATAGATTCAGCTACAAATTCATCAAGCATTCAGAGAGGATAGTCCGACTTTTATTGTTGGGCAAGTAATCCAGATTATTGGAATGAAATTTTTTAAGTTGGTATATCAAATGAGAGTTTTGATAGCACCGCTACAAATGCACTTTACTGCGCTAGCTGTGAAGAGACACGAGTTAAATTCTTCAACTTTTCCAGTAAGGCAAGCTTAAAAGTATCCGGTAGTTCAGCAGTAACAGGTAAATACCAACAATTTGTTGTCTGGAATTTTCGACACTTTACTGCATCTTTCTCGGTGAGAATAACAGGATAATCATGTTCAAAAATCAAATCTTCTTTCTGAAATTGATGATGATCAACAAAACTGTGGGGAATTATGTCAAGCCCATGATGATGCAACGTCGAGAAGAAACGATCGGGGTTGCCAATACCTGTTACAGCATAAACTTTTTGATTTGTTAAATCAGCGAGTGTTATTGTTTTTGCCGTTGAAAGATTAATGAGGTGATTACCTTTTAATTCCATCAAATATTCAGATTTCTCAGTCTGTGAGTCATCCATTGCATTGACAATGCAAAAATCTGCTTTTTGTAGTCGGGAAACTCGTTCTCGAAGAGGCCCTGCGGGTAAGCACCAGCCATTCCCGAAACGGCGATCACCATCAATGACTACCATTTCGATTGAACGTGGCATTTTATAATGCTGCAATCCATCATCTGAGACAATGACATCACAATCATAGTGGTTCAATAAGTAACGGATATCAGTATTTCTATCTGCACCAACAACAACAGGGACTTGTGTGCGAGATGCCATTAAGACAGGTTCATCACCAACTAAGTGGGGCGGAGTTGATGAAATTACTCGTTGAGGCCATTCTTTTGCAGTGCCTTTATAACCTCGGCTAATAATACCAGGTGAGTATCCAGCTTCTTTTAGTAGGTTAACAACGCTGATTACTAAAGGTGTTTTTCCTGTGCCGCCAACAGTAATATTACCAATGACAATAATAGGAATTTTGTTTGAGTTATCGCGTTTGCATTCATGTTGCCAGCGTCTCATAAAGGCAATAAAACAGAATAGGGGGGTGAAAGGAATGAGGAGGTATTTTCCCGCAGAATTATGATACCAAACACCTTCTAGCCAGCGGTGTAGCCAAGGTTTATTTTTTATTTCAGTGGGTAAAGAAGTGAGATTTTTACTGGCCTCTTGCTGGGTTTTCATGTGAATACCTCACTCCTTGAGATGATTATTTTTTACGCTGAGTCTGTGCGGTTGCCATAGAAAAATTCTTGAGTCCAAGGCGACCTGCAATATCCATTGCAGTAATTACTGATTGATAATTAGCATTAGCATCAGCCGAGATGACTAAGGGAGGTACAGTTGTACGTTCATCTAAAACAGTTTTCATTGCTTGAAATAATGTTTCTGGTTTATTGTTCAGTACTTCTCGACCATCAATATAGTAGCGTCCTTGGCTATCAATAACCAACTCTAGTTTTTCTACCTTTTGGGATGATGCCGTATTATCAGCGGTGGGTAGATCAATTTTTATCTCCGCATTTTTGTCAAATGTGGTGGTAACCATGAAAAATATTAATAATAAGAACACAACATCGATTAACGGTGTTAGGTTAACATCTAAATCTTCAGGTGGGCGAGGTCGAAAATTCATAGCACTTCACCTAAGCTTGAGGAATTCGCTGTTGGGCTGCCTTGGCTCTCGCCTGTTTTGCGGCAGATGACTTCATGCGATTATTATTGGTATTGTTTACAATTTCAATTAATGTCACGGCTTCTTTTTCCATGGTGACAATATAATCATCGATTTTTGCTTTAAAATAGCGATGAAAAATCATAGAGATAATTGCAACGGTGATACCTGCAGCGGTGGTAATCAATGCTTGAGAAATACCACCAGCAAGATCTGTTGGGCTGCCAACGCCAACTTCTGTAATAACACTGAAGACTTGGATCATACCAAGCACTGTACCTAGCAAGCCCATTAATGGCGTAATTGCAGAAATTGTACCTAAGGCGGTCATATAGCGCTCCATCTCATGTACCGCATGTCGTCCTGCTTCTTCGATATTTTCTTTCATAATATGACGAGGTAAGCCACTGCTCTCTAGCCCTGTTGCAAGTACGCGTCCCACCAAGGAGCTTTCGCGGATATCGGCAATAACACCGGCATTTAATACACCTGTTTTTGCTAGTTTTCTGGCTCGATCTATATCTGACTCTGGTACGATTTGCCCTGTTCGTAAACTCAAAGAACGCTCCATGATAATTGCCATTGCGAGGATGGAGCTAATGATAATTGGAAACATCAGCCAACCACCTGCTTGGAAAAATTCAATCACTTTTTTTGCCTCATATATTGCGAGTATTACTGCTAATCCGTGTAAGTGTACGAATTAAGAGAAATCCTCTTATTATTTTATGATGAATATGGCCTTGCAGCCTTTTTATTTATAGTTTGGGATAATAAGGGATTTAGGATTATGAGTAAAATTTGTCAAAAAAAACCATTCAGATCAGAGTCAGGAATGGTTTTAATAATCACATTGCTGAGAGTTTTGTCAGCACATAGCTAGCAGCATAAAACCCGAAAGGTGCGGTGACGCAAACGGAGGAGCCAAATCCACCTGCACAATTTAAGCCAGATGCAGCTGCTCCTGACGGTTTGTTTGTAGTAATGCCGCCTTTGCCATCGGGATACTTTAGGTGTTCTTCAGAGTAGACACAGGGCACGTTAAAACGTCGAGCTGGATTGCTTGGGAAGTTGTAATCTTGGCGTAGTAATTTTCGGACTTTGGATAATAAGGGGTCTTGGCAACTTCGTGATAAATCTACAATGTTAATTTTTGTCGGATCAGTCATGCCACCAGCACCACCAATCGTGAGTAATTTGATTTTATGACGACGACAATAGTGGATTAGGCTAGCTTTTGTGCGAAAATTATCAATGCAATCAATTACCCAATCGTAATTTTGGTTTAGTATTTCAGCTTGATTTTCTGTTGAGATAAAATCCTCGATTTCGGTGATTTTACAATCAGGATTGATGCTTAGGATACGTTCATGCAATGCTGTCGTTTTAGCTTTACCTAAATTATCACTATTTGCCTGAAGTTGACGATTGATATTTGACTCTGCAACATTATCTAAATCAACCAAAGTCATTGAACCGATTGCACTGCGAGCCAAGGCTTCAACTACCCATGAGCCAACGCCACCTAAACCAATGATGCAGATATGGGCTTGTTTGAAACGCTCAAAGGCAACATCCCCGTAAATACGAGGAACGCCAGAAAAACGTCGTTGTAATGAATCGGTATGCATTTAAGTTTAATTGTTTATCGCGATCCTTCGAAATCCTTCTTATCCACTGCGACATGATAGCTTGGATCTTCAACAACATTGACTTCTACTAAATCACCTGCTGTCTTTAAAAGTTGGCGACATTCAGGAGCTAAATGTTTTAAGTGCAGGCGTTTATGCTCTTTTAAGTAGCGTTCTGCTAATTTATCAATGGCTTCGATGGCGGAGTGATCGGCAACACGGGCATTTTTAAAATCAACAACAACATCGTCAGGGTCATTTTTTGGATCAAAAATTTCTTGGAAATGTTGAGTGGACGCAAAAAATAAGGGACCATTTAATTCATATACTTTACCACCCATGCGATTAGTACGAGTAGTTGCATAAATATGTTTAGCGTGTTGCCATGCAAAAACTAAAGCTGAAAGAATTACGCCTGTAATTACAGCAATTGCCAAATCAAAAAATACCGTAATAATGGCAACTGAAATACCAATTAGTGTATCTGCAGGTGGTATTTTACCAATTAAACGGAAGCTCCCCCATTCAAATGTGCCGATAACCACCATAAACATTACGCCAACCAGTACAGCAATCGGAATTTGTTCAATCAATGGTGAACCAACGAGGATAAATGAAAGTAAGAAGAGAGCGGCGGCAATGCCAGAGAGTCTCCCCCGTCCTCCTGACTTTATATTGATTATACTTTGCCCAACCATGGCACAGCCGCCCATGCCACCAAATAAACCAGTTGTTGTATTAGCAACACCTTGACCAATGCACTCACGGTTTGGTTGACCTCGGGTTTCTGTTAGCTCATCGATGAGATTTAATGTAAGTAAACTTTCGATAAGCCCAACAAGAGCCATGATTACGGCATATGGTAAAACAATCTTAAATGCTTCTAGGCTAAATGGAATTTCTGGAATGTGGAATGTAGGTAAACCGCCTTGAATGGATGCCATATCACCGACTGTTGAGGTATTTAAGCCAACACCCAGTGTAATAATTGTACCAACAACAATAGCAACTAAAGTCGAAGGGATTGCTTTAGTGAATTTGGGCAGAAAATGAATAATTGCCATTGTTAATGCAATTAAAGCAAACATAATCCAAAGTGCTTCACCGCTTACCCACTGCACATTGCCTGCGGCATCAGTTAGTATTTTTCCAGTTTCATCTTTTAACTTAAATTGCTCTAGCTGAGCAATAAGAATGACTAAAGCTAAACCATTAACAAAACCCAAGAATACAGGGTAGGGTACAAGGCGAATAAATTTACCGAGTTTGAATAAACCAATTAATATTTGCAACAAACCAGCTAATATGACGGCTGCAAACAGATACTCAACACCATGTTGCACGACAAGTGCTACTACAACGACAGCAATTGCCCCCGTCGCACCCGTGATCATACCTGGGCGGCCACCAACAATGGCTGCAACTAGCCCCATAATAAAGGCTGCGTATAATCCCACAAGTGGGGCTACATGTGCGACAAATGCAAATGCTACTGCCTCTGGAACAAGAGCGAGTGCAACAGTTAAGCCAGAAAGAATATCATTTTTGATATTCTGCGGGGTGTGTTTTGAGATTAAATCAAACATGGTTTATTCTGTTATATCAATAAAAATAAGAGGCGGGATTCTTTCACAGTGCGGTGGGGAAAGCTAGTACAGTGAACGGTAATTACAACTAATAATCTGACGGTCTAAATCCTTGATAACGGCGTTATCATTTCTCCCCATAGCCTTGCTA
>JALVRY010000028.1 GCA_027024625.1 Thiotrichaceae bacterium | reverse complement strand
ACCTAATGCTTGTTTTATTCATGGGTATTGTCGGGACGGGCATGATGACCACATTTGTCGCAGGTACAGATGTCGTTCAAGTTAAAGAATTCTTTCGTGGGTTGATGATGTTTAATTGGCAGCCTCTACCTACAGATCCCATTATTTTGATTCATTTAGCACTGGTTGCATTTCTGATGTTGATTTTTCCTATCAGTAAATTGCTTCACGCACCCGGTGTGTTCTTCAGCCCGACACGTAATCAGGTTGATAATCCTAGAGAGAAACGTCATCTATCACCTTGGGCGAAAGAGCTGGAAGACCAAGGTAAGATGTATCTTGATGAGTTAAACAAGTAGGCGTTACGGCTAGTAGTTAAGGATTTTAGAGGTACACACTGTGGCAGATTTTGAAATACCAAAAGTAACAGGCGAGACAGGTACACTGGAGATTCCAGCGGTACAGCATGGCACTATGAAAGGAGAAGGGCCTTGGGTTTCAAAGCCTGAATTCCAAGCAGACATGCACTTTCCCACTGATTTTGAAAAAATCGGTGATACAACTAAGTACACGTTAGTTGAAAATTGGAAAGAGCGAGCATTAGAAAAAATGGCTGACTTAAAGTCACGCTATCGTTCTTTGCAAGTTTATCTGGATATTTGTGTAAAGTGTGGGGCATGTACTGATAAGTGTCATTACTTTATTGGTACATCTGATGCCAAGAATATGCCTGTTGCTCGACAAGACTTATTAAGAAAAGTTTATCGTCGCTACTTTACATTTGCAGGTAAATACTTTCCTAAATTAGTAGGTGCAACTGACTTGACTGAAGAAGTCATTGATGATTGGTACAACTACTACCATCAATGTTCACAGTGTCGCCGTTGTTCGGTTTTCTGCCCTTATGGTATTGATACCGCAGAAATATCAATGGCAGCTCGTGAGATTTTAAATCACATTGGTCGTGGTCAGAAATACTGCACTGAGATTATGGGTAAAGTTTACAAGATTGGTAATAATCTTGGGCTACCACAGGCAGCATTGGCGGATACACTTGAAGGTCTTGAAGAAGATATTGAATGGGATACAGGTGTAAAAGTTAAGCTTCCTTTAGATAAAAAAGGAGCAGATGTACTGTTAATTACACCATCGGCTGACTTCTTCGCAGAACCTCATGTAGATGGTTTGATGGGATACGCAAAAGTATTCCATGAAGCTGGACTAGATTGGACGCTAAGTTCGTATGCCTCTGAGGGTGCAAACTTCGGCATGTTTATCGGCTCTTACGAAAATATGCGAAAAATTGCACTGCGTATTCGTAAGGCAGCGATAGATTTGGGTGTTAAGCGTATTGTATTCGGTGAGTGTGGACATGCATGGCGTGTTGCGTATTCATTCTTAAATACACTAGCAGGACCATTTGATTTCTTAGATCCAAAATATCCTGTGCCACAGCATGTACTAGAAATTACATGGCCATTATTGCGTGACGGCAAGTTAAATATTGATAAGTCCCGTAATGATGATATGACAGTTACGTTCCACGACTCTTGTAATATTGCTCGTGCTACGCGTATGGGTGATAAGCCAGGTGGACAGTTCGATATTCCACGTAATGTTATTAAAGCAGTTTGTAATAATTACGTCGATATGCCGCAAGATACTACACATGATGCAACGTTCTGCTGTGGTGGCGGAGGCGGTATTTTAACGGATGATTTAATGGAAATCCGTATTAAAGGTGCTGCACCTAGAATGGAAGCGTTGAAAAACGTAACAGAAAATAAAGGTGTTACTCACATGGCAGCGATCTGTGCAATTTGTAAGTCACAGTTTACTAAAGTGATCCCATATTATGGCTTTAGTATGGATCAGATTGTTAGTGTGCATCAGTTAGTGAGTAATGCATTGATTCTTCCTGGTCAGCTGGAATATGAAGCATCTGAGCAAGAAGAAGAGTTTTAAGTATTTGGATAATGTAGAACTTGTCTGCATTACAGAATTTTATAGTTTTATACACATAAATTATTGACCCGCTTGAGATGGGTTATTGGCAGGAGAATAGGCATGGCAACATCGGTTGATGATAATAAGTTAGGACATACCTTCCGTCGTTTTGAAGATGGTGATTTTACGTGGAATAGTATGGCGGAAAAAATCTTTGTACAAGATAAGTCATACAAATGTCCAACTTATATACAAAAAACTCCACCATGTCAGGGTAGTTGTCCTTCAGGTGAGGACATTCGTGGTTGGTTGCAAATTGTACGTGGCATTGAAAAGCCAAGTGCAGAAATGTCAATGCAAGAATATGCATTCCGTCGTTCAACAACTGCAAATCCATTTCCATCAATGATGGGGCGTGTTTGTCCCGCACCTTGTCAGGATGGTTGTAACCGTAATGATGTTGATGACTTTGTTGGTATCAACTCGGTTGAACAATACATTGGCGACCAAGCGATTGAAGCTAATCTAACATTTGATGATTCGACTCCACTTTCTGGAAAGAAAGTTGCAATCATTGGTGGCGGCGTTGCAGGTATGGCAGCAGCATATCAACTACGTAAAATGGGGCATGCATCAACAATTTTTGATGACCATCCTGCATTGGGTGGAATGGCGCGTTATGGTATCCCTGGCTATCGTGTACCTCGTGACAAGATGGATGCAGAGATTGCACGTATCACAAACATGGACAGTGTTGACGTTAAGTTGAATACACGTGTTGGTAAAGACGTTGCAGTTGAAGATTTGGAAAAAGAATACGATGCAATCTTATGGGCATTAGGTTGTAAAAATGGTCGTGGTTTATTCGTTGATAACTGGGATGAGACACCAAATGCAGTTACTGCGGTTGACTTCCTAGAAGCATTTAACCGTGGCGATATGAAGTACACAGCACCTAAAGTAGTATGTGTGGGTGGTGGTGATACCTCTATCGACGTGGTGTCAGTTTCTCGTCGTATCGGTACATTAGCTGACTATTCTGAGAATCCAGAAGATTCTGCAACAGGCAAAATTACTCATACAGAAGAGCCTGCGAACAAGGTTGCTTGTGAAGTTACTTTAACCGCAGTTCTTCCTCGTGATGAAATGATGGCGGCAGAGCATGAGGTTAATGATGCTCTTATCGAAGGTGTTACCATCTTAAATAGTGTTATGCCTGCTGAAATTATTACTGATGAAAATGGTCGAGCAACAGGTTTGAAAGTTGTTGAATGTACTGTTGATGGTCGAGGTATTCCAACTCCTGTTGAGGGTGGTAAGGAAGAAATTATTGAAGCTGATCTAATCGTATCGGCAATTGGTCAGTATGGTGATCTTGAAGGTGTTGAAGAATACGGAAATGATCGTGGTCTGATTGATGCGGATGCATACTATCAAGTACCGGGTAAAGAAGGTCACTTCGTAGCGGGTGATATTGTGCGCCCACACCTATTAACAACTGCTATCGGGCACGGCTCAATTGCTGCTGAAAGTATTGATCATTACTTAAAGCATGAGGAGTTAAAGAAGCGTCCTAAGGTAGATAAGCATCACTTTGACTTATTAAATAAGTTAGCGGAAACGGAATTATCGCCAAAAAGCTTTGAAGAAAGTAAAGCGGCAGATTTGCGTGGTACAGATAGCGATGACTACGCTGTACATAACTACGATGATCGTTCAGAGCATGAGATTATTGCTTCAAGTGAGCTATTCTTAGGTCATTTCGAAACAGTTGCCCGTAACCAGCGTACAGAAGATGTACCAAGCTCTGATGAGGTCTTAGGACATTTTACAGAGCGTATGAACCCTCTTGCAGAAGAGGAAGTGATTGCAGAAGCAGAGCGTTGCATGAGCTGTGGAATGTGTTTTGAGTGTGACAACTGCGTTATCTTCTGTCCTCAAGATGCGGTTTATAAAGTGAAGAAAGATCAATCAACAACGGGACGTTATGTTGCAACAGACTACAGCCGTTGTATTGGTTGCCACATTTGTGCTGATGTATGCCCAACAGGTTACATCGAAATGGGGCTTGGTGGATAAGAAGTAGGTGGTCTTAAAGCACGAAGATTATATTTTAGTGTAATCTTCGTGTTTTTTGGTTTTTAGACGCTGTTTGGCACTGAATTTAGTTTCGTGGTTACAGTTTCTTTTGTTTGAATGGGAGTTGCTATGTTTGGCAAAACCAAGTTTATACTTATGCTTTTTGCATTAGTTGCACTGTTACAAGGGTGTGGTGATGTTGCACCAGAGCCTGATTTGAGTGTGGCTAAAGCTAAAGCAGAGCATTGTGCAATTTCAGATGACATTAGCGAAGTTCGTAAACATCATATGAACTATCTACTGCATAAGCGTGATCAAACAATGCATCAAGGTATTCGTACCGAAGATTATAGTCTTAAAAAATGTATCAACTGCCATGTGCCAAAGGCTGAAGGTGGAAACAAAGTAACACATGAAGATGAAAATCATTTTTGTGCAATTTGCCATGTCTATGCAGGTGTGAAGCTTGATTGCTTCCAGTGTCATACAGACCAGCCAGAAGAGGGGAAGTAGGATAATGAGTGAAACTACTAACCAATATCGCCGTAAGTTTTTAACAGGTGTTGTCGGTGCGGCGGCTGCTATCACAATTGCACCTGGTGTGATTCTTCGACAAGTTGAGGCAAAGCCAGCAGGTGAAGCTGTTAGCAATAAAGTACGTTGGGGTATGCTAATTATTACTGACAAGCTAACAGACGGTGGAGCAAAAGTTGTTGAAGCCTGTAAGCAAGAACATGGCTGGGGTGATGAACCGCATTCAGGTCCAGAGCAGCAAACTCACTGGGTACGCACGGTTAAAGTGACCGAAAAGCTGACCAAACATAGTTTTGAATTGCCAATAATGTGTCAACACTGCGAAACAGCTCCTTGTGCGGACGTTTGCCCTACAGGAGCGTCATTTAAGCGTGCTGACGGTATTGTCTTAGTTGATAGGCATATTTGTATTGGTTGTCGTTACTGTATGATGGCATGTCCATACAAAGCTCGTAGCCTTGTGCATGAAGAATTACATGACCAAAAGCCTTCTACTCCACGTGGAATGGGAACAGTAGAAGCCTGTAATATGTGTGTTAATCGTGTAGATAACGGTGGAAAGCCAGCTTGTGTAGAAGCAGAGCCAGAAGCGATGATTTTTGGTGATCTTAACGATCCGAATAGCGAAATAAGTCAAAAGCTAAAAGAAGTAGGTGGTAAGCAGATTCGTGCAGACCTTGGTTTAAACACTGGCGTGCGTTATCACGGCATCTAAGAAGGACGATTAAATCATGAGTACAAATAACATCGTGTTTCGTGAAGTAGAAAATAATGGCACTGGCTATTGGG
Organism: Thiotrichaceae bacterium; assembly: GCA_027024625.1. GTDB lineage: Bacteria > Pseudomonadota > Gammaproteobacteria > Thiotrichales > Thiotrichaceae > S015-18. The sequence continues at coordinate 2,313 of JALVRY010000028.1, read as the reverse complement.
GAATCCTTGGTTTTCTCGGTATTTTCATTCTTGCAGGTGCTATCTCATTCTTCACGGCAGAACATCATGGTCATCACATTACAGGGATGACTAACCAGATTGTTTGGGGTCTACCTCATGTATTTGCAATCAGTATGATTGTTGCTGCATCAGGAGCTTTGAATGTTGGCTCAATTGGTACAGTATTTGGAAAACATGTTTATCAGCCTTTAGGTCGAATGTCTGGTCTTTTGGCGATTTGTCTTTTACTGGGTGGTTTGACTATTTTGGTATTGGATTTGGGTCGTGCAGATCGTCTTATTGTTGCGATGACATACTATAATTTTAAGTCTATTTTTGCATGGAACATCATTTTATATAATGGCTTCTTGGTGCTTGTTGGTGTCTATCTTTGGACAATGATGGATAAATCAATGAAACGCTTTTATAAGCCGGCCGGCTTTGCTGCCTTTACTTGGCGTTTGATTCTTACAACAGGTACGGGGTCAATTTTTGGTTTCTTAGTTTCGCGTCAATTTTATGATGCTGCAATTATGGCACCCTTATTTATTGTTTTATCATTCTCGTTCGGTTTGGCAATTTTTAACTTAGTACTTGTTGCTGCATACAATTGGACAAAGCGTCCACTGGGTGATGTGATCGTGAATAAACTACGCTATTTACTTGCTGTATTTATTCTTGGTGTTTTGTTACTAGAACTAGCTCGTCACCTTACAAATCTTTATGCTACAGAGCATCATGGAATTGAAGGCTTTATCCTTGCTGGTGATAATATTTACACAACACTATTTTGGTGGGGGCAGATTTTCTTAGGTACGTTATTACCATTATTCCTAATTTTCTGTACCAAGCTTAAGAATAATCGAAAAGCCTTTGTTGCTGCATCTATATTGGTTATTTTAGGTGCACTTTCTCAAATTTACGTTATTCTAATCGGTGGTCAAGCTTACCCATTAGTTTTATTCCCTAATGCGGATGTAAGCAGTAGCTACTTTGACGGTGTAATTAATAGTTATACTCCATCAATGGTTGAAATCGGTCTTAGTATGGGGGGGGTTGCTCTGATGTTAGCGATGGTGATGGTTGGTGTTAAGGTATTACGCTTTATGCCAGAATCATTAGCTGATGATGTCGTAGACCCACATCATAGTAAGTAGCGGTTTAAAGCTGTTGTAAAGAAAAGCCGACCGATGTGTCGGCTTTTTTGTGTCTGCCACTTTTTAGTTTATGATGTCATTTTTAACCCACTAGTAACCATAAACCCCGAACTATGAACCGTCTTTTTATTTCAGCTGCACATAAGTCATCTGGTAAAACTACACTCTCAATCGGCCTTTGTGCAGCTTTTGTTGAACAAGGTTACATTGTTCAGCCATTTAAAAAAGGTCCTGATTATATTGATCCAATATGGTTAACAGCAGCTAGTGGACGTGCATGTCATAATCTTGATTTCAATACGATGACACAAGATGAAATTCTTAATACTGTCCAGTATTACAGTAATGGTGCAGATATTAACATCATCGAAGCTAATAAAGGTTTATTTGATGGCTTAGCCTTAGATGGCTCTGATAGCAATGCAGCTGTAGCAAAATTAACAAAGTCCCCTGTTGTTTTAGTTATTAATGCAGTGGGTACTACGCGTGGTGTTGCACCCTTGCTGCTTGGCTATCAGGCATTTGACCCTGAAATACAAATTGCTGGGGTTATTTATAACATGGTCGGTGGGGAGCGACATGAATCTAAGTTGTGCAAAATCACTCAAACTTATACGGATCTGCCTGTATTAGGTGTTGTGCATAAAAATCCTGCAATGGAGATTGAAGAAAGGCACTTAGGTTTGATGCCAAGTAATGAATCAGGTGAAGCAGAGCAGCAGATAAAACTAATTGCAAAGCTAGTAGCAGAACAAGTTGATTTAGATGTGTTAATGGAGATAGGGAAAGCAGCAGAAAATCTGCCCCAAGCCAAGCTAGGTCTAGCTTCATCTACAATAATAGAGAAGAACGTAAAAATAGGGGTCTGTCAAGATCCTTCCTTCGGCTTTTACTACCCTAGAGATTTGGAAGCATTAGAACAGATTTTAGAAACCGAACAACCTAAGTTGTTGTATGTCATTCCTAATTTTCATAATCCTGCCGGTATTATTTATAGTACGGAAAAACGGAAAAAGATATTAGAATTACTCAAAGACAAAAATGTTCTGTTACTGGAAGATGATGCCTATAACGAATTATATTTTTCTGAAAAAGCGCGACAATTAACCAAGCCGCTAATGGCAATGAATCATACCGGTGTTACAATGGTTTATAC
>JALVRY010000027.1 GCA_027024625.1 Thiotrichaceae bacterium | reverse complement strand
ATACGGCAGGACATCAATTCAAGAAAAACAAGCACTGGACGTGGGAATATAAAGACACCGAAACAGGGCAAATGCTCGGCAAGAAAAATCTGGTAAATACCTTTTGTACCAATGCACGTGGCAATGAAGGCATGTGCGCCCAATGTCATGCGGGCTATGGCTGGAAGGATGATACTTTTGATTTTAATAATGAAGAAAATATCGACTGCTTAGCTTGTCATGAATCAACAGGTAAATATTACAAAACGCCCACAAGCAAAGGCAATAAAGCTTGCTCAGTTATGTTTGAAGGCAACAAGCCTATTGATTGGGCTAAAACCGCACAAAGTGTTGCCATGCCGAGCCGTTCTAACTGTGGCAAATGCCATTTTTATGGTGGCGGTGGTGATAATGTAAAACACGGTGATTTATCATCAGCATTGTTTAACCCTGATAAAAAACTGGATGTCCATATGGATAGCAAAGGGTTAAATTTTGATTGTATTACCTGTCATGTGGGAGAAGGTCACGAATGGTCTGGTAGCCGTTATAAGATGACGGTGGGTGAAAACCATATACCTAAACCTGGCATGAAGCGTGATGTTGCAAGTTGTGAGTCTTGCCACAGCGATAAGCCTCACCCTATTTCAAGCGTGGTTGGCAACAAGCTTAATAGTCATACTAAAAAAGTTGCCTGTGAAACCTGCCACATCCCGACCTTTGCACGTGGCGGTGTTGCCACCAAAACGCATTGGGATTGGCGCACCATGGGTAAACTTAAAAATGGTGAAGGCTATAAAGAAGAAGGTTACACACAGGGTAATGGTGAGCATCGCCATACCTATAAATCAATCAAAGGTAACTTTAAATACGGTGAAAATGTTAAGCCAACTTACCGCTGGTTTGACGGGAAAATGAATTACCTCACCATTGATCAAAAGTTTGACCCCAATAAAAAACCTGTGGAAGTTAATCATTTCAAAGGTTCTTATGATGATCCTGATTCACGCATCTACCCTTTTAAGGTCATGCATACTATTCAGCCATACGACAAAATCAATAACACATTAGTTTATATGGAATTATGGGGTGATGACGATACCTCACTATGGGGCAATTATAATTTTGGCAAAGCAATCAAAGTTGGCATGGAAAAGTACAAACTACCCTATAGTGGTAAATATGGATTCGCTGAAACGGTGTCTTACTGGCCAATTAACCACATGGTTACGCCCAAAGATGACGCATTAAAATGTGAAGAATGTCACGCTAAAGAAGGTCGCCTCAAAGATTTAAAAGGCTTTTATATGCCGGGGGCATCACACTCAGACTGGCTCGATTTAATCGGCCTACTCGCCATACTCGGCGCATTAGGTGGCGTTTTAATACACGCCCTACTGCGAATAATAAGCAGCAAAAGGAGGGATGCGTAATGAACGGAGAAATGCCAACAACGCCACATACTATTCAGGTTTTTAGAATATTTGAACGTATCTGGCACTGGTCGCAAGCTGCTTCAATTTTTATTCTGGTTTTTACTGGGCTTGCCATTCATGGAACTCACAATCTTATTGATTTTAGTACAGCGGTAACAGTGCATACCAGCGTCGCAATCGCGCTTTTATTACTGTGGGCATTTGCCACATTTTGGTTATTTACCACAGGGCAATGGCGACACTATATTCCCACTACCAAGAATATGCTTAAAGTAGCACACTATTATGCCTTTGGTGTATTTAAAGGTGAGCATCATCCCTTTCATAAAACCTACCGCAATAAACATAACCCTTTGCAGGCACTAACTTACTTGCTCCTTAAGACCATTATTTTCCCTGGTATCTGGATTTCTGGTATTGCTTATATGCTTGTCAGCTTTGGTATGGGCAACGTAATTTCTTTTATTCCACTAGGATTTATTGCCTTTGTACATACCGTATCCGCTATCGCCATAATCATCTTTGTCATCCTGCACTTGTATATACTCACTATTGGTGGCTTTAAACATCATCTTATGCCGATGATTACAGGTTATGACGAGGTTGAACTAACTGTTGAAGAATGGGCATATCTGGAGGCTGATGAGTCCAGCAAACTGGCAGAGGATTAAATATTCTCTAATTACAAAATAATAACAATAGCTGACTAATATCAAATCATTAAAGCCTGCAAAACTATAACATTAGTATTTAATTAAATACTAATGTTATTAAGGTCGACGGATGTTAGATAAAACTAAAACCAGCAAACAAGAGCTAGCAGAAAAAGCCGCTGCTATCGCTAAAACCTATGAAGCTGACTACGGTTGTTGCCCACAATGCGTGCTCGCAGCGGTACAGGAAACTATTCCAAACAACAAAATCACCGATGAAACCATTAAAGCCAGTCATGGGCTATCCGGTGGTGGTGGACTTACAGGCGTAGGCTTGTGTGGTTCGCTGGTTGGCGGGCTGATGGTACTTGGTAGCAAACGTGGGCGTGACCACGATAAATTTGATAAAGGCAAATTCATTGGCAAC